>JANODS010001291.1:0-1128 GCA_031412835.1 Acidobacteriota bacterium
GGCCGTGAACCTGAGCAGTCTTCGGGTGGCGATTGAGACGGCCGAGGACATGATCGGGGGCGGGGGATCGGCGCGGGTGGGTACGGAGGGCGGGTTCGAGATTGGGCCGTTACTGCCGGGCCGGTATGCGCCGAATCTGCATAATTTACCAGCCGGGGCGTTTTTGGAAGCGGTGAGGATGGGAGAGCAGGAAACGACGTTAGATCTCAGCGGATTGGCGGGGCAGACAGTCGAGACGGTTTGGATCATCTCAATGCGGGGCGGGAAGGTGGCGGGGAAGACGACGGCGGGAGCGGTGGTGGCGTTGGTTCCCGCAGGGGATCAGGCCTTGCGGCGGAGCCGATACCGGGCGGTGGAGGCGGATGCGGACGGGCAATTTACGATGGCCGGGGTGGCACCAGGGAGCTATCAGGTTTATGCGTTCACGAAGGTGGAGCCGGGGGCGTGGATGGACGATTCGTTTTTGGCAGGATTGGCCGATGGCGGGGTATCGGTAAAGGTAGAGGAGCGGGAGACGAAGGCGGTGGACGTTAAGGCGCAATGATCGACGCAGGGATGGTGAAGCGGGTGGCGGCGGAGTGCGGGTTCGCTTTGGCGGGGATTGCGCCGGTGGGGCCGTATGCGGACCATTCGAAATATGTGAGCTGGGCGGAGCGGGGGTTGGCGGGGCGGATGGGGTACTTGACGGATCATCGGGCGGAGAAGCGAGGGGACGTGCGGACGTTGCTGCCTTCGGCGCGGAGCGTGTTGGTAGTGGGGCAGTTGTATAACTCGCCGGTGCCTTATTCGACTTCGTTTGGTGACGTCGAGCGGGGTTGGATTTCGCGGTATGCGTGGGGCGAGGACTACCATCGGACGCTGCGGGCGGGGTTGGAGCGGGTGGTGGCGGGGCTGCGAGAGCGGGCGGATTTCGAGTACAAGATTTGCGTGGATACGGCGCCGGTGCTGGAGCGGTCTCTGGCGCGGTTGGCGGGTTTGGGATGGATTGGGAAGAACACATGCTTGATCAACCAGGGTCAGGGTTCGTGGTTCTTCTTGGGGGAGGTGATTTGGTCGCTGGAGCTGGAAGTCGACGGTCCGCCGCCGGACCGGTGTGGGACGTGTTCGCGAATCATTGTTGCTTGTCCG
>JANODS010001292.1:0-2577 GCA_031412835.1 Acidobacteriota bacterium
GCGGCGGCGACGGCTTGGAGGATACCGGGCATGAGCTGTTGCCCGGCTTCGGCGGGCTGGTAGGGATCGGTGAGGGGGGAGCAGTAAATGGTCTGATGGGGACGAAGTTCGCGGGCGAGGAGGAGGGCGGCGTTGGTCTTGAAGGTGGTGTGATGGCCCCAGTGGTCCCAATCGTCCTTCTTGAGGCCGGCTTGGACGCGCATGGTGGGAACGTAGCAGTACGAGCAGCCGAAGGTGCAGTTGCGGGCGGGGGTTAGGGAATGCGTGAAGCCGGCAGTAAGCAAAAAGCCGGACGTCCGGGAGAGGATCGTCCGGCTGGTCTGTTCGCGAATGCTATATAGCATTTACTCGGCTTTGTTTTTGACGTGTTTATCGAACCATTCGACCATTTCGGCGAGGGTGTGTTCGATGGATTCCCGGCCGGCGTAACCGTGGGATTCGAAGGGCAGGTAGACAAAGCGGACGGTGCCTCCGTTGCCTCGAATGGCGGTGTACATGCGCTCGGATTGGATGGGGAATGTCCCGGTGTTGTTGTCGGCCTGGCCGTGGATCAGCAAGATGGGCTCGTTGATTTTGTGGGCGCTGAGGAAGGGCGACATGTTGAGGTAGACATCGGAGGCTTCCCAAATTGTACGGCGCTCGGACTGGAACCCGAACGGGGTCAGGGTTCGATTGTAAGCGCCGCTGCGGGCGACGCCGGCGGCGAAGAGGTCGGAGTGAGCGAGGAGGTTGGCGGTCATGAAGCCGCCGTAGCTGTGGCCGCCGACGCCGACGCGTTTGGGGTCTGTGACGCCCATCTCGGCGGCTTTGTCGATGGCGGCTTTGGCACCGGCGACGATTTGGGCGAGATAGGTGTTGTTGGCGGTTTCGGGGTCGCCGATGACGGGGAGGGTGGCGTCGTCGAGGATGGCGTAGCCGGCGAGGAGGTAGAACAGATGGGACGCACCGGAGAGTTGGGTGAAGCGATAGGGCGAGCCGGTGATTTGGCTGGCGGTATCGGCGTCGTTGTACTCGCGGGGATAGGACCACATGACGGTGGGTAGGCGCGTGCCGGGCTTGTATCCGGGCGGGAGGTAGAGGGTGAAATTGAGGGGGACGCCGTCGGCACGTTTATAGCTGACTAGTTGCTTCTTGACTTGGCGGAGTTCGGGGGCGGGGTCGACGAACTGGGTGAGCGCGGTGCGTTTGCCGGAGGCGAGGAGGAAGTAGTTGGGCGGTTCGGTCGACGACTCGCGACGGGTGACGAGGCGGGTGCCGGCGTTGTCGAGGACGTTGACGACGGATTCGTAGAAACCGTCAGCGCATTCGAAGAGGCGAGACTTTTCTTTGGTTTTGAGATTGACGCGGTCGAGGAAGGGACGGTCGCCTTTGGGGCCGGCGCCGAGGCCGGAGAAGAAGGCGAAGTCGCCATCGGAGACGACGAGGCGTTTGCCGGTGGGCATGATTTCGGTGACGGGGGTGCCCATATCTCGGTAGCGGTCCTGCATGCTGCGCGACTGGACTTCGTCGACTCTAGCGGGGTTGGAGGAGGGGTCGACGAGGAAGGTGCGGACGCGCTTGGTTTTGCGGTCGTAGTCGGCGGTGAGGAAGCGGCCGTCTTTGAGGAAGTCGGCGCGGCCCATGGCGCGTTGTTCGAATTTGGTGATTTCCTGGGGGGTGGTGAAGGGGGCCTTGGCCATCAACATGCGGTCGCGATGGGGGACCATTTCTTTGGGGTTGCCGCCGTCGAGAGCTTCGACCCAGGTGAGGGTGGCACCGTCGGTGGGGTACCAGCTTACGCCGCGCGGGCCGGTGCGGACGCCTTCGAGCGGCACGCGGTCGGCGAGGGGGAGCTTGGCGATGGAGGAGATCATCTGGCCGGATTTATTCCAGACTTCGACGTCGAGGGGAAAGCTAGTGACGGGGAGGACCCAGGAGAAGGGGCGGTGGACTTTCGAGACGAGGAAGAGGGCACCGTTGGGGGAGACGTCGGCACCGCGGAAGATGCCGGGCTTGCCGAGGGGGGTGACTTGGCTGGAGGTGGCGTCGACGAGGGCGAGTTGGGAGGTGCAGTAGTATTCGAAAAGCGCTTCGTCGTGTTCGCTTTTCAGGAGGTCCTGGTAGGTGGGGGCGGGGGTGGCTTTGCCGAAGGATTCCTGGATGTCGGGGCCCGCGGGGACGACGTTGGCGGCAGGGGCCGGGCCGCGCTGGGCGGGAATGGCTTGGACGAGAAGGGTACGCCCGCCGGGGAGCCAATCGATGGAGTCGCCATAGGCTGCGTTGTGGCGGACGGCGGGGACGGCTTTGAGCTTGGCGGCTTTGACGTCGAGGAGATAAAGTTCGATGCGATCTTCAAACATGGCGGGGAAGGCGGCCATGTCGCCCTGGGGGTTCCATTGGGCGGTGCCGAAGCGGGCACCGGCGGGGAGGGGTAGGGCGGTCTTCTGGAGCGTAGCGAGGTTGATGAGTTCCAGGCCTCTGAAGCTGGCTTGAGGGCTGCGGGAGCCATTGTTGCGGGGGTTGATGCGGAGACCGGCCAGTCGGAGCATGGGTTGGGCGAGTTCGGCAATGGGGGGGTAGCGATCCGGCTCGAGAAGG
>JANODS010001293.1:0-3507 GCA_031412835.1 Acidobacteriota bacterium
GGAGCTGAAACCGGGCGCAAGCTGGCCGCCAGGGATGCCGAGCTTGGCGTTGCCGCCAGCCTGCGTACCGAACGGATCACCAAACGTATCAACGATCACCGTGCGGGTCAATCCATAACGGAAGTCATTGACGATGCTCGGGGTAACGGTCCGCGTCCAAGCGGCGACGACGCCGACGGTCGGAGCTTCTTTCACGCTCGCCGCCGAGGTCGGCAGCACGGGACGAGCCGAGCCGTCCGTGTAGTAACCATGCGAGTAGCGGAACATGAAGTTATCCTTCTCCGAAGCGCGCCAATCCACCTTCGCATCACCCTGATTATTCTTCAGGAAATTGGTGGTCGTACCGCTGTAGTTATTTACCAGTCCAAGCGCACCCGTTCCAGTTGAGTTCGGCAGCGGGTAGAGCGCGTTGTCAGCGAAAAGTACGCGGGCCGGACCGACGATGCGGCCGGCCGGAATCTGCTTGTTCGCAAACGGCTGGCAGACACGGCTGCCGCTGGCCGTCGAGCAGGTTGCCGGGTCGTTGATGACCTGGGGCAGACGGCTCAGGTCGCCTCTACGGAAGTCGGCCGGTGCCACGCTGGCAAAGCCAGGGCCGCCATCGCGACGCTGCGTGCCTTCGTAGTTAACGAAGTAGAACAGCTTGTCCTTGATGATGCGACCGCCCAAGGTGCCGCCGAACATGTTCTGGCGGAGCGACCGGCGCTGCTTCTCTTTGGGCAGCGCGAGGTTCTGATTGCCGAAGAACGAATTCGCGTCCAGCTTCTCGTTGCGCAGAAACTCAAACAACGTGCCATGTAGCCCGTTGGTGCCGCTCTTCAAGGTCATATTAACCACCGCGCCAGCCGAGTTGCCGAATTCAGAAGATCCGTTACCGGTCATCACCTGAACTTCCTGCAACGCGTCCACGCTCGGGGTATAGCCGATGCGGTTATCCATCGAATCGTTCACATCGACGCCGTCAAGCAGAAAATTGTTGGTCTGCTCGCGGTTGCCGTTGACGAACGCACGGCCCGAAAAACGGGTCGCGGTATTCACCGAACCCGGGTTGGTCTGCACCGCGCCCGGAATCAGCAACATCGCCGAAACAATGTTACGGCCATTCAGAGGCAGATCGGTCAACCGCTTGGCGGTCAACGTTTCACCGGTCTGGGTGGTCTCAGTCTGCAAGGCCGGAGCGAAGTCTTTCACTTCCACGGATTCGGTAACTTGACCAACTTGTAAAGCAACGTCCACGCGAGCGGTCTGGTTTGTCTCAAGACGGAACGGACCGACGACAGTCTTTCTGAAACCTTGCACTTCAGCGGTCACGCTAAAGCTGCCAATCGGCAGAAACGTGAAGGTGTAAAGACCAGAGTCGTTCGTCCTGGTTTAGTAACGCTGATTATTTTACGGGTAAGTCGCCGTAACCTTTACTTTCGGAATGGCGGCGCCACTCGGGTCGCTCACCGCACCGGTAATGGAGCCGGTAATGGTCTGCGCGTTCAACGCCAGCGGCGCCAAACTGAACAACAAAACGCTTGTGATTTTGAGTTTACTCATATAGAAGGAGGTGCCCTTACTCCTTCATCGTAACTCCAATGTCACCATTGAGCAATACCTAACCACCACATTCTAAAGGAGTTAATATTCCAGATTCCGTAGTCCGCTATGAATTCTGGAAGAAATCAGCCTATAAGAGCGTCGCGTCCAGGGTCCGTTCCTCGCTCGTTGTCGGCTCCCGCCCCCCCGCAAGTCCTTGCAACCACGCCAGTAAGCTCTCCCGCTCCCCGCTAAAGTACAGTTCCACCAGCTCCCGCACCGCCACCTCCCGCATTGCCTCCCGGCCCCGGATAGGAGTGTAAATAAACGACCGCCCCGCCTTACGCCGCGTCAACAATCCCCGCTTCGTCAGCCGCTCCAGCAACGTCAACACCGTTGTATACGCCAGCGTCCGCTCCCCCGCCAACGCCGCCCGCACCCGGCTCGCATTCCCATCACCCAACTCCCACAACGCCCGCAAACAATCCAGCTCAAGCGGCGGTGGAATCTCGCGAGTGGCAGGCAGGCGCGGCATCCTTATCCCTTACTCACCAGCGCTCCCGACAGCTTCGCCGCAAAATCCGTCGACGGCTTTACCGGTTCTCGAGCCGGGGCCGAAAAAGGAACCGGCTCCCGCAGAAACCGATCCTGCTTCAACAACGAACGCTCCAGCGACGGAATATACGCCGACCAACTCCCCTCCACCATCGAATCCCGCGCAATCGCCTGCCGCACCGTCTCCACTTTCGAATCCAAGTTGTCCAGATGATGCAACAACATCGCCTCCAGCGTCGACGGAACCTTCGGTGACCCGTAAGCCAACTCACCATGATGGCTGGCCACCAAATGCTCGACCAGTAGCCGCAGCTTCGGAGGAAAATTCGGCACCTGACCAACCTTCTCCGTAATCATCCGCAACCCGATCAAGATATGGCCCACTAACTGCCCTTCGTCCGAATATCCAAAGCCTCGGTCGTAAGTCAGTTCGTCCACCTTCCCAATATCATGCAAAATCACACCCGTCAGCAGCAGGTCCTTATCAATTCCCGGGTAGTGCGCCGCCGTAAATTTCGCCAGCGTAGCGAGCGAAAGCACATGCTCCAGCAATCCTCCGATCCAAGCGTGATGAATCGTCTTCGCCGCCGGAGCAGTCTTATACTTCTCGACGAGTTCCGCATCCGCAAAAAACGCCGCAATCAGCGCCTTCAAATACGGATTCGTCATCCCCGCAACATGCTCCCCCAGCTCGGCGAACATCTCATCCCGGTTCCGCGTTGAAGCCGGAAAGTAATCGGCCTTATCAACGTCGCGATCATCCACAGGCTGGATGCGATGAATGGTCAACTGCATCCGGCCCTGATAGATCGCCGTCAGCCCTTTGACCTTAATGTAGTCATGCCGCTCGAAAGTGTCCATCACCTCGGCAACGTGATCCCACATCTTGGCGTCGATTTCGCCGGACTTGTCTCCCAGCGTCAACGAGAGATAAGGCTCCCCCGTTTTCTTCTGCCGGATCTCCTTGTGCAGGACAAGGAACGTGGTCTGGATCGCCTGATTGGCCTCCAGTTGATTGGCGAACTGTTTCATTTAGGACTTCGAAGTGGACTTAACTTTAATCGCGGTTCCTGGAACGGGCACGGCCCACAGCAAGCGCTTCTTCCGCACCTGCATCGCGACCTCTTCCTTCGTAATCGTCTCCGGCTTCAACTGCGCCGGGTCCGTCCACTTGGTCGACTTGCCGGGCGCGGCGCCAGAATCGGTGAAGCCCTCACGGATTTCGAGGAACGCATCTTGCCGCAACTGGGTCAGGTAGGCGCGAATCGCCGGTTCCATCTTCGGCGCGTACATCTTGTTCATGATCTCGCCGCTGACCTCTTCGAAGTCCGCCAACCCTGCCTGGTGATGCTCTTCGACGAACAGCAGCATCCAACCGTTCGGCAGCTTGATCGGATCCGCCGCCGTGTTCCGGCCCAACGGCCAAACGGC
>JANODS010001294.1:0-1945 GCA_031412835.1 Acidobacteriota bacterium
GTGACGAAAGACATCGGGTATGCGTTCGATGGAGAAGGGAAACTCGCTTCGATGCAGTATCCGGACGAGTCAAAGCCCTTTGTAATGACCTACGATGCGATGGCGCGGCCGAGCGGCATGACGCAGGAGTATCAGTTGGCGGGTAGTCCGGATTGGATCAACCGGAATTGGGTGAATGGCGTCAGTTACGGGATCGCCGGGCAGTTACTGGGGATGACGTGGTGTTCGGGCAATGCGACGCCGTTCAGTGAAAGCCGGACTTACAACGAGCGATTGCAAATGACGCGCCAGCAGGCGACGGGGATGGATTTGGAGTATGTATTCCATGATCCCAATGACCCCGATCCGCTGAACCGGGTGAACGATGGGCGAATCATCGCGCGGATTAACCGGCTGAACACGGCGAATCCAGAGACGGTGAAGTATAAGTACGACCAGCTTAATCGACTTATTGAAGCAGAGCAAACGACAGGCCCGCCGCCGCCGCAGGGGCAGGCTGCTGGTTCGAACTGGTGGGGGATGACGTGGGACCTCGATGGATTTGGGAATCGTTGGACACAGGCGCAGAAGAATGGCCGCGTGGGGATTCCGTCGACGGTTTCGTTTGATCAGACGACGAATCGGGTGAATTCGGGGGGATATGCTTACGATTTGACGGGGAACATGACGTCGATGGTGGGGGCGAATGGGGGGCTGGTTTATGACATTGACAACCGGCTGACGAAGGTGGATAGGAATGGGAGTTTCGAGGAGTACCGCTATCTGGCGGATAACAAGCGGTACTGGAAGCGGACGAATCAGGGTGGGAATGTGGGGGAGGAGTACTATTTGTATGGCGTGGGAGGGCAGCGGATTACGACGTACTCGGCGACTTATACGAGCGGGCTGTTGAACCTGAACTCAGGGACGAAGAAGCTGGACGTGTACTTCGCCGGGAGAGTGATCTGGCAGAACGGGAAGGCGATTGTTCAGGATAGGTTGGGAAGCGTGATGGCGCGGGCGAATGGGGCGGGCGGGGTGGAGACGCACGACTACTATCCTTATGGGGAGGAGAGGGGCACCGCTACCGTGGGGGATCGGAATAAGTTCGGGACTTATCATCGGGATCAGACAGGGTTGGATTATGCGGATCAGCGGTATTATGATTCGGCGATTGGGCGGTTTATGACGAGTGATCCTTATGAGGCGAGTGGGGGGGCGGGTGAACCGGGGAGTTGGGGGAGGGGGGCATATGTGGGTGGTGACCCGATAACCTTTAGTGATCCGGGAGGTCTCTACCGGTTTGATTGTTCGGGCGGTTGCCTGGAGGCACCGCCAGAAGACGGCGGCGGCATTCTTTGGGTGGGAGCTGCGGCGTTTAGCGGGGCCGCAGCCAGTGAGGCGTGGGCCTTAGGCGGGACGTCTGGGACTGCGGCGTTCGCTATGAACTACTACCTAAGCCTCACGGGTGCCGATGCTGCGGCGTTTCTTGAGACCTGGAACGCCGCGACTAGCGGAAACGGCCTTCTTCAGGGTGTTCCGCCCCAACTTGCGCAGCAGGCGAGTCCATGGTTAACCAGACTGTTTGTTACTGTGCTATCTGCGCTTGGGCTATATTATTCGCAGCCGACAATCGAAAACCAAAAGGGCGGCGAGGCAAGGCAGATAAACGACGCTCTTGCGCAGGCGATAAGAGAGTGCAAGCGGGAAGGAAGAGAGGTACTATCCGAGGACGTTGAATTATTGCGCAACAAGATTCGGAATGATATTCATCGGTTGAAGACCGATCTTGGGATGAGTCCTAGGGACAATTTCGATTACGATGAGCTTGTGAAGGAATTGAAGGATAAGATCTGTAAGTGAAGCCAAGTTGCTTGTAGAGGTGCCTGATGGGTCGACATCCGTCCACCGCTATGAATAGCATTGACCGATTGAATGAGGATAGAACATGCCGCCCACCGTGCCA
>JANODS010001295.1:0-2699 GCA_031412835.1 Acidobacteriota bacterium
CGGAGGCGGGCCGACGAGCAAGGACCGCTACTGGGCGCCGACCTCCCGCCAGGACTCCCTCGGCGACCCGCCGGACTTCGTCGGCGTCTGGTTGCGCACGACCCACGTCAGCGAGGTGGGCGGCCTGTTCGGGGAGCTGACCATCGTGAAGACCAGCGTCTTCCGCATCCAACCGGACCTCGCCGGATATCCGCGCCCGCCACGCCAACGGCGGATACGCCGGCTTCACCTGCCGCAGCATCCGAGCCTCCTGCACGCTCCCCCCCACCGTGATCCGGCTTACCTCCTCCGTCTTTGTCGGCGGCACCACCGCGACGGGCGGCGGGAAGCGCCCGAAATCCCCGATGCTGCCCACCACGCCCACCGAACTATCCGCCCCCACGACCCCCGGCCCCACCGTCGGCACAAACATCCCGGGTTCATCCACGATTCTCCCCACCGGTCGGTTCCAAGCCGTCGGCACCACATACCGCCGCACCACCACCGGCTGCCGCGAAGCGGTCGAAGTCGAAGCCGCCCCCCCACTCACCTGCTCCACCGTCACCGCCTGCCGAGGCGGAGCCTTTAACGTAACCCCGCTTATCGGAATCGTCATCGATATCACTTCCGGGTAGAACATCGGCACTACTAGCACCGCTGTCACCAAGCCGCTTTGCACCAAGAATCCCGTTAATCGCCATGGTATCCGCATATCCACTCTGACCCCGCGCCCGCCCGCTTTGTTCCCATACAATAGGCGCATGGTTTCCACTTCCCGCCGCGCGTTTCTCGGCACTCTCATCCTCGGCGCTCCGGCTATCCACGCCCAAACGATGTCCACCGACGTGCGCATCAAGGAAGTCTCCACCTCCATGGAAGACTTTCTCTACCGCACGCCCATCAAGTTCGGCGGCACCGAGGTCGACCGCGTCACCCTTCTCAACGTCAACGTCACCCTCGAATCCCGCGCCGGCAAAATCGCCAAGGGCTTCGGCTCCATGCCCCTCGGCAACGTCTGGAGCTTCCCTTCTAAAACCCTCCGCTACGACGAAACTCTCGCCGCCATGAAGGCCCTCGCCGCGAAGGCCGAGAAGATCACCGCCAATTACAAAGAATACGGCCACCCCGTCGATCTCAACCACGCGATTGAGCCCCAATGGCTCGCCGCCGCCAAGGAGATCGTCATTGCCCAGCCCATGCCCAAGCTCTGCGTTCTTACCGCCTGCAGCCCCTTCGAGGCCGCCATCGCCGACGGCTTCGGTAAGCTCCTCAAACGCAGCACCTATGCCACGTACGGCCCCGATCTCATGCGCCACGATCTGTCGCACTACCTCGGTAAAGGCTTCGAAGGCGAATACCTCCAGAAATACGTCCTCACCCAGCCCAAGCCGTCCATGCCCCTTTACCACCTCGTGGGCGCCGTCGACCCCATTGTGGCCAGCGACATCAAGAAGCGCATCAACGACGGCCTCCCCGAGACCCTCACCGAGTGGATCAACCACTCCGGCCTTACCAACATCAAAATCAAGCTCAACGGCGAAGATATGGCCTGGGACACCGAACGCGTCCTCGCCGTCGACCGCACCACCACCGAGGCTCAAAATGCCCGCCGCGTTACCAACTGGGTCTACTCCCTCGACTTCAACGAAAAGTGCCCCAGCGTCAAGTACCTCATCGAGATGCACGCCAAAATCAAAGAGAAATCGCCCCGTGGCTACGCCCGCATTCAGTACGTAGAACAGCCCACCAAACGGGACCTCAAAGCCGACCGCGCCAACGTCATGCACGAAGCCTCCAAGCTCCGCCCCGTCGTCATTGACGAGTCCCTTACCGACCTCGAATCCCTGCTTCTAGCCCGCGAAATGGGCTATACCGGCGCCGCCCTCAAAGCCTGCAAAGGCCAGTCTCAGGCGCTCCTGATGGCCGCCGCCGCCCAGAAGTTCAAAATGTTCCTCTGCGTCCAGGACCTCACCTGCCCCGGCGCTTCGCTCATCCATTCGGCCGGGCTCGCCGCCCACGTCCCCGGCGTCGCCGCCATCGAAGCCAACGCCCGCCAGTACGTCCCCGCCGCCAACGCCGGCTGGGATCGCAAGTTCCCCGGCATCTTCGAACCCCACAACGGCCGTGTCAACACTGGCCTGCTCAAAGGCCCCGGCCTAAGCGCTGTGTAACAGCCCGTCGCGCATCTGCACGGTCCGGTCCGCAAACGCCGCCGCTTCGGGGTCGTGCGTAATCATCAGCACCGTTTGCCCAAACTTCTTGTTCAGATGCTTCAACAAACCCAGCACTAAGTTCGAATTTTCGGTGTCCAAATTCCCCGTCGGCTCGTCCGCCAGCAGAATCGCGGGTTGGTTCACAATCGCTCGCGCAATCGCCACCCGCTGCTGCTCTCCGCCCGATAGCTGCCGCGGCTTCCGCTCCATCTTCCCTTCAATTCCCAGAATCCGTATAACGTCAAGAAACTGCTCGCCCCACGGCCCCTTCATCCCCGAAATATCCCTTGCGATTTCCAAGTTGTCCCGCACCGTCAACGTCGGCATCAAGTTGTACTTCTGGAAAACGAAACCCACGCTCTCCCGCCGCAGTCGCGTCCGCTTCGCTTCGTCCATCGCCGTTAACTCTTTCCCGTCTATCTTCACCGTCCCCGACGTCGGCGGCGTCAACCCGCCCAGCACATGGAACAGCGTAGACTTCCCACTTCCCGACTTCCCCACCACTGC
>JANODS010001296.1:0-13301 GCA_031412835.1 Acidobacteriota bacterium
TCGTTCGATACCGCGATGGCATCCAGGGGAGAAACAAACCCACTGGAAAGCGGGGAACCAATAGAAAAGGGATGGTGGATCAATTGATGGGCGATCCTCGTTTGCGACGAATAGACAACCCCGCTGTAAGGTTCGGAGAGGAAAAGGGAATCGAGCTTGAGGCCAGTGTCCTGAATACCGCCGCTAAGGCCGCCGAGAACCAGGTCGAAGCGCAAGATGCTAAAGCCGGTCGCCGGGGTTTGGTTGACGGCGAGTCCGGTGCGGCCATCGGGGGTGAAAATCAGCCGACCCGGACGGCCGGGCACATCAAATTCGCGGTGGATCCTCGGCGTGCCGACGTCGACGATTTCGTAGAGCCGGTCCTGCGCCGAAACGTAAACGATGCCAGTGTAGTTAACGGCCAACCCAGTAGCGAACCTGGCGATCGGTAGAACGCTGACGACGGCGTTTGTCAATAAGTTGATCGTCGTCAGTTGGTCGGTCAAGACATACGCACGGTGGCCGTCAAGGGAGACGCCCAAGTCAGTCGGGGCGGGGCCAGGTATGGTGGCGACGACGGTATCGGTGGCGGTGTCGATGATGTGCAACCCCGCGCTGCCGCCGACGAGAAGGCGACGGCGATCTGGCGACAGGACAGCGACCGTCGTTGCCGAGAGATTCAGCCGGGCCAACACGACGCCGGGGTTGGCAACATCAAGGACGACGACGGTGTCGGTCGGAGTCCGGCCGACCGAGTAGTATTTTGTCCCCTCGGCGTTTTGGAAGAAAAAGGCCGGGACGTTTCGAGCATTGATGGCGGTGAGTGCCGTGAACGGCTCCTGCGTGGCCGGGGTGATCAACGAACTCGACGGCGGCAGGATGAAAATTTCCGGCTGCGCGAACAGAGGCGCGGCGAACAAGAACAGCGGAAGTAGACGCATAGGATCACTGTGGCTTCGGACGATTCTTATCAAACTGGCGGGCCATTTCATCTTCAATCCGCTTCATCAGGCCGTCCGGATAGGTCTTGTTCGCCTTGAACAAATTCATATGATCCCGTTCGGGGACTACTTCACAAGCGTCTTCGGCACCTTTCGATTTCATGAAGCTACAAAAGATCTTAGCAGCTTCTTCTAAGTGAAACGTATCTTGATCGCCGATGACCAAGCGAATCTTACCGCGCAAGAGCGGGCCCAACTCGGCCCAGCGGGTTTGCACTTGGTAACTGATATCGTATTTGCGCCAGTACGCCGCGATCGCCGGGTCAATTGCACCCGTTACCCGGTTAAACAAAGGCATCGGGCGACCGTCGTCCCCTTTCGGGCTAAAGACCCATTCAAACGATGCCAGTTGTCCGCCGTGGTCACCGGCAACTTGCTCCTGGAGGGCAAAATCCTTAAAAGTAACCAGCTCTTTCCCGTTCATTCGCACGAGCGATAGCGGTTGGCCGTCCTTTGTCAAGTACGCATTCTGAGTGGACCCGGGAGTAACATCAATGCCGGTGAAACTCTTGAAATCCACCGAGTCCGGAGCGGTGGGCCAGGTGCCTCCGAAAAACTTCGGGTAGGCGACCTGTAACCACAGAGTGGACCAACCGCCGGAGGAATGGCCGGTGAGGAAACGGGCGTAGGGCCGGGGGATTAATTTGTAGTTTTTCTCGAGGTAAGGGATGAGATCCTGGGTCAGGGCGGCTCCCCAGGGGCCGTTGTTGGCCGAATCGGCGAAGACGTGGTGACCACCGGGGGCGGCGGCGTTAAGATACACGTGAACGGCATTGAACTTAGTGGCGGGCTTCGCGCGCCAAGCCGCCGAATGGTCGCCACCGAAGCCGTGGACGTGATAGATGGTCGGGAAGCGAAGGCCGGGCTTGGCGAAATTCTCGGGCAGCACGACGCCGGCCTGCATCCGGATCGGCCGACCGAAAAAGCGGCTTAACTGCGGACTTTCGAAGTCAACTAACTTCACGGTTTCGGTATCGACGAGCGCCTTGCGGTCTGGATTTACCTTGCTGAGCGTCAGCTTGGGTTCGGTCGCGACGGCGCTGACGAAGTCCCCAGGACCAGCGCCTGCGCGAGCGTAGCTATGGTCACGATCAAGAATCGCCATGTAGTGCCACTCGCCGACTGGTGCCTGAGAGAACGGCTTCGGGAACGCAAGTTCGTCCCCATCGACGGTGACGGTCGCCCCCGGTGCCAGGTGCTCAATCTCCTTGGCGGCCATCCAGGTTTCCCCCGGGATGAAGCCGGTTCGAATCGTATCGCCCTGCGGCTTGCCCTTCTTCATCAGAATGATGAGTCGGCCGGAGGCGCCATTCGGGGCGAGGGATGGATCCAGAGTGACTTCAATGGCGGCACCGGAGAGCACCAGAGGGGCGAGGAAGAGGAATAGGCTTTTCATTGGTTTTTGCGAGGACGGCTCTGAATGTGTTGGATGGCCGCGGTGGCGGCGCGTTGCACGGCAGTTGGGTATTTTTCGCTTTCGAAGACGTGGAGCGCGTCGGAGTCGACGGCTAGCCCGATCCGGCCGAGGGCTTCGAGCGCCGCGATCTGCCAGGAATCGGCCAACGCGACATCAGCTAGGCGCTGCCCGGGCTTCAGCGTCTCGCCGGTTTGAGCATATCGTTTGAGCAAGCGACCGGGCCAAAGGGCTCCGAGCGGTACGCCATTGTAAGTGCCCAGTTCGTCGTTGGCATCGACCCGAGCGCCTTCGGCCAAGCGCCATTGCATCTGGCCCGTTTCGGAGGCAAAAAGAGTGACGGGGCGTAGGGAGGCGAGCAAGACAGACCGCGCGGCGATGGGTTCGTCTCGTACTAAGGCAAGGGCGGCGTTGAGGCGGACCCAGGGCGAGGTGTCTTCGAGTTGACTGGGGGAGGGCGTCCAGCGGGCGACGACGGCGCGGACGGCGGGGTCCGGATACTCGCGAAGGGCAGGCAAGGCGGGATGAGAACCGGAGAGTTGGCCCAGCGCCCGCCGAATTCGATGCGGGGGCTGAGCGGAGTCAAGGAAGCGATCCACCTGCCAGGAGGTGAGCGGAAGGCCAGGAATTCGGGCGTCCCAGTACAACCAGCCGACCGCGGCCAGGAGAATGGACAGGAGAATGCGGAGGGCCAAGCTTGCAGCGTAGCACGTGGATTTGCCAAACTCAGGTGTTCCATGAAGCTCCTTTTTCTAATCGCGATGGTTTGCGTGCCGGCGGCGGCGCAGACGGCGTTGCCTGCCGAGAAGTTGAGCTACAAGGTGGAATGGCGAATGGTGAACGCGGGCACGGCCGTGGTGACCACGAATACGACACCGACTGGCACGTTTCTCCAACTGCACCTGCATTCAGCCGGTTTGGTATCGAGGCTTTTCAGGATCAACAACAACTACACGGTGACGCTGAACCAGAAGTTTTGCGCGCAGGCTTCGAAGTTGCAGGCGGAGGAAGGCGACAAGCGGAGAGAAACCACGGTGGTTTGGAAAGGCAACCGATCACGATACGAGGAAAAGGACCTACTGAAAGGTACGATGGCATTGGAGCGAGAGCTCGATGTTCCAGACTGTGTCCAGGACATTTTAGGGGCGCTGACGGTGCTGCGGAAGCAGACGGTGGAGGTGGGTCAAGACCTGATCCTGCCCGTGAGCGACGGCAAGAAGTTTGTGCAGGCTCGGATTCAAGCGCAGGAGAAGGAAAAGATCCGGACGCCGGCTGGGCAGTTCACGACGACTCGGTATGAGGCGTTTCTGTTTAACGACGTGATCTACAAGCGCGAGGCGCGGCTGTTCGTGTGGATATCCGACGACGCCCGTCGCCTGCCTGTGCAAATTCAAGTGAAGATGAAGTTCCACATCGGTACGGTGACGCTGCAATTAGATAAAGTAGAGCCATGAAATGGATTGGTTTGCTGCTGTGCCTAACCACGGCGGCGTTTGGACAGAACCGGGCGCAGTTGAGTTCGCCTGACGGATTGGCGCTGGCGGAACGGATGGTGCAATTGACCGAGGCGACGTCACTGACGGCACCGGGACTCGTTCGCGCGGCGACCCCGATTCTGGAGAATTTGAAGGAAGATTTCAAGAATGCACGCATCGTGAACCGGCTTTCGCTGAGCGTGACGCAGGCGCTGCTGACCGACGCCAGGGGCTATTTGGCGTTGGCGGACGGGGTTCGCAAGCCGTTCCCATTCCCGGAGGAGGGGCGGAAACAGTTCGCCGAACTTCGGGACGCCGTGAGCCGCTTGGAGAGCCATTTTCAGGCCCTGATCGAGACGACGGAGGCGCAATTGCGGGGTGCGGACCGCGATAATCTGCGGCGCTACGCCGAGGCGAATGGAACCCAAGCCGGGCCGGTGGCGGGCAAGGCGAGGGTGCTCTTTTACGGCGATTCGATTACGGACGGTTGGCGGCTGAATGAATACTTTCCCGAGCGGGACTACGTGAACCGGGGGATTAGCGGGCAGATTACGGGCGAGATGTTGGGGCGGATGCAGGCCGATGTGATCGCTCACCGGCCACAGGCGATGTTGCTGCTGGCAGGGACGAACGATATCGCTCGCGGCGTGGCCGTGGCGACGATTCAAAACAATTTAACGATGATTGCCGACCTGTGCGAGTTCCACAAGATCAAGGTGATTCTGGCGAGCATACTGCCGGTGAGTGATCATCACATGGCCGTGAATCCTCGGTTTGAGATGACGAAAGGCCGACCGCCGGCGGTGATTCGAGAGCTGAATAGCTGGATGGCGGCGCTAGCGAAAAAGCGTGGATTCACCTACCTGAACTACTACGATGCGATGGTGGATTCCGGCGGATTTTTGAAGGCCGAGTTGGCCGATGACGGACTGCACCCGAATTCGGCGGGGTATCGGGTGATGGCTCCGTTGGCGCAGGCGGCGATCGACGAAACGGTGGCCGCAACGATTTCGCAACAGAAGGGCGGGAAGAAACGTCAGAAGTGATTATGCGGCTACTTGTCTTTTTCCTGGCGCTTGGTTTGGCCGCGCAGACGCGGCTTTCGGTGGAACAGTTGCGGGGCTTTCTGAAATCGTCGGTGGAGCTGCACCAACCGGACAAGACGGTCGCCGCGTATTTGAAGAAGACGAAGCTGACCAATAAGTTGTCGCCACGGCAGTTCGAAGACTTCATTGCGATGGGCGTGGGGCCGATGACGGTGGAAGTGTTGCGGGACCTGATGGTGGCGACCAAGGAGTTGCCAGCGGCGACGCCGGTGGGTGCCGCCAAGCCGTCCCCGGTTTTCATCCCGCCGCCGGAAGCGGAAGAGCAGAAGCGGGTGATCGGAGAGGCCCGGGCGTACGCGATGGGGTACTCAAAGGGTCTGCCGGATTTTCTGTGTATGCAAGTTACTCGGCGGTACATTGATCCTTCGGGGCTGGGCTTTTTCGGACAGCTCGACGTGATCAATGCCCGGCTGAGTTACTTTGAACAGAAGGAAGATTACAAAGTAGTCAGTGTCAATGGCCGGAGCGTGGATACGCCGATGAAGCGCTTGGGCGGGGCGACTTCCTCGGGGGAATTCGGGTCGATGATGAAGCAGTTGTTTGAGCCGGACACCATGGCGCGGTTCGAGTGGCTCCGATGGGCGACCCTGCGCGGAAAGCGCAACCATGTGTTTCAGTATTATGTGGCGCAGCCGAACTCGCACTGGACGATTAACTATCAGGACAAGCAGCAAGTTACTCCGGGTTATCGCGGGTTAGTCTTCGTCGAGCGCGATACGCTGATGGTAACTCGGCTGACGCTGGACGCCGATATTCCGGCGGACTTCCCGGTGCAAGAGGCGCAAACCATTTTGGACTACGACATGACCGACATCAACGGGAAAGGGTTCATGCTTCCGCTGAAGGCCGAGGTACGGATGCGCGAAGGTAAGAACCTCGTGAAAAACGAAGTAGAGTTCCGGATGTATCGCAAGTTCGGGACCGATTCGACGATCACCTTTGATACGCCGGATCCGTTGCCCGAGACCGCGACCAAGGAAACGGCACCGGCGAAGCCATGAACTTCAAAGCAGAGCTGGTGGCCTGTTTCGGGCAGCCGGTGGCGGAAAACCCGACCGGCGTGATGCAGGAGGCGGCATTCGCGGCGGCCGGTTTGAACTGGCGGTATCTGACGATTGAAGTGGCCCCGGAAGGATTGGGCGACGCCGTGCGTGGCGCCCGGGCGATGGGTTGGAGGGGCTTTAATTGCACGATTCCGCATAAGGTGGCGGTGATTCCGTTTCTCGATGAGCTTTCGCGGGAGGCGCGGATCATCGGCGCGGTGAATACCGTTCGCCGCGAGGGGAATCGGCTGATTGGGGAGAACACTGACGGTCGGGGGTTCTTCCGGGGACTGACCCAGGACGGAGGGATGAACCCGAAGGGTAAGCGCGTGGTGTTGCTCGGGGCCGGGGGCGCGGCGCGGGCGATCGCGACGGAACTGCTGCTGGCTGGGGTGGATGACCTCGTCGTGGTGAATCGGTCGAGAGAACGGGCGGAACCGATGGTGGACGATTTGAAAAAGCACGGGCCGATTCGGTTTGCGCCGTGGCGGGTGGCCTACGAGGTACGGCCAGAAACGGATCTGCTCGTGAATGCCACCTCGCTTGGATTGTATCCGAATGTCGACTGGATGCCGGATGTTGACCTGAGCCGGGCGCGGTGCCTGGTTGCCGATGCGGTGTTCAATCCGCCAGTGACGAAGTTTTTGGCGGCGGCACAGGCGCGGGGGCTGCGGACGCTGGATGGGTTGACGATGCTCGTCTATCAGGGCGTCATCGGATTTGAGATGTGGACGGGGGCGAAGGCGGACGAAGGGGTGATGAAGCAAACGCTGCTCGCGGCGATGGTAAAATCGGAGAGTAATGGATTCGCGACGTAATTTTATCAGTAAGGTGGCGACGGGGCTGGCGAGCGGGGTTTCCGTGCTGGGAGCCAATGACCGGGTTCGGGTGGGCATCATCGGAGCCGGGGCTCGTGGGATGGAGATCGTTCATGCCGCGATGGCGGTGCCCAACGTCGAAATGACGGCGTTTTCGGACATCTACACGGCGCGCCTGGAAGCGGGAAAGCAGCTTGTGCCGGGTGCCAAAACCTATCTCGATTACCGCTACATGCTCGAAGATAAGAACATCGACGCGGTGTTGATCGCTACGCCGCAACATCTGCATTGCGAACACTTCACGGCCGCGCTTGACGCTGGTAAACACGTTTATCAAGAAAAGACGATGGCGTTTACCGTGGACCACGCCAAACGCATGCGGGCGGCCCATCAGAAACATAAGAAGTTAGCAGTGACGGTTGGCCACCAGCACGTTTCGACCGGAATGGTGGAGGACGCGCGGACTTGGATGGGGCAGAATGCGATCGGCAAGGTGACGATGATCGCCGCGGATATGTTCCGCAATACGCCGGCCGGTAAGCCCCAGTGGTCACGCCCGGTGTACCCGGACATGACGCCGGAAAACATCCTTTGGAACCAGTTTCAGGGC
Organism: Acidobacteriota bacterium; assembly: GCA_031412835.1. Taxonomy (GTDB): domain Bacteria; phylum Acidobacteriota; class Terriglobia; order Bryobacterales; family Bryobacteraceae. Next base: position 7,447 of record JANODS010001296.1, read on the forward strand.
GAGGGGCCGAAGCGGGATTTTGACGCGAATCGGTATGCCAACTGGCGCTTTTATTGGGACTATTCGGGCGGCAACGTTTACGAGAACATGTGCCACCAGCTTTCGATCTGGTACAAGGTGCTGAACTTACAGATCCCGAAAGCGGTGACGATGACGGGCGGCATCTACTTGTGGAAGGACGGGCGCGAAGTGCCGGACACGATGACCGTTAGCATGGAGCATCCCGAGGATCTGATTTTCAGTTGGATCTCCGGCTTTGGCAACGGGCAGCGTGGCTTTGCGGAAGATGTTCTGGGGACCGACGGTACCATTCGGCGCGCGCAGCAGATCCGGTATATGCCCGAAAAGGTGAACAAACCGCAGGGGAAAGAGATGATGGGGTTGACCAAGACCACGCCGAACGCGCATATGCAGAATTTCTTCGATGCGGTGCGCGGTATGGCCGAGCCCGCCTGCCCGGTGGAGTTAGGTTTCCGCATTTCAATTGCTTGCCGGATGGCGGTGGAGAGTTACCGCGAAGGCCGGACGATGCGTTGGGACCCCGTAAGAGAAGAGATCGTTTAGTTAGGTTCGGGAGCAAGAATTGCACGCACAGATTGGAATTATTGGGGGGAGCGGGCTGTATAACATGCCCGGCTTCACCGAGAAGCAGGAAGTTACTCTGGAGACGCCGTTCGGCGCTCCGTCGGATGCTTATATCGTGGGCAAATTGAGCGGGCGGGATGTTGCGTTTCTACCGCGGCACGGCCGAGGCCACCGGCTGACGCCATCGGAGTTGAACTACCGTGCCAACATCATGGGGATGAAGCAGTTGGGGGTCGAGCACATCATTTCGCTCAGCGCGGTGGGTTCGATGAAGCACGAGCATCACCCGACTGAGTTCATAATTCCCGATCAGTTTTTTGACCGGACGAGTGGGCGCACATCGACGTTTTTCGGAGAAGGTATTGTGGCCCACGTCTCTTTCGCGGATCCGGTGTGCGGGGAGCTCGCGAAGGTCGTACACGGGGCGGCTGATCAGGCGGGAATTACGGCTAAGTTAGGCGGGACTTACCTTTGCATGGAGGGTCCGGCGTTTTCAACGCGGGCGGAAAGCAACGTCTACCGGTCCTGGGGTATGGATGTCATCGGCATGACGAACCTGCAGGAAGCGAAGTTAGCGCGGGAAGCCGAGATCTGCTACACAACGGTTGCGATGGTGACCGACTATGACTGTTGGCATGAAGAACACGACGCGGTGACAGTGGACCAGATCATCAAGGTGCTGCACCAGAACGCGGAGAACGCGGCGAAGTTAGTGGCGGCGGCGGTGGCGGCGATGCCTGAAAAGATCGTTTGCAAGTGCCACTCGGCGCTGGCTCACGCCATCCTCACCGACCGGGCGGTGTGGCCCGAGGCGACCAAGAAAAAGTTGGAGCTACTGATTGGCAAGTACTCCGCTTGAGGCTTTAGAGTATTGCGTCCGGGGCCAGCGAGTTCCGGACTCGATGGTCGATGCCTTGGCGGCGGAGGCCGCAAGCGAGGCGGGGACCCGGGCGTTGTTTCAGGAGTTGATCGAGCCGCTGTCCGATTCGTTCGAACCCCGGCTGGCCGAGGCCTACGTGGATACGTTCGCGCGGCTGCTGGAACGCGTGGCTCCCGAGTTGCGGGCCGAGGCGCTGATGCAGCGCTATCGGGCGCTGGGCACTCCGACGGTGAAGCCGACGCGGGTGGTGGTGCTCTCGCGGGTGACCTTAGGGGCCGATGTGGCGGTCGTCAGTCCGTTCCTGGCGGCGGCGTTGCGGCTCTACCCGGATGCCGAAGTTTTGTTTGCGGGGAACGGTAAAAATTACGAACTGTTCGAAGAGCGCGTGGGGCATCTACCGCTGCACTATGGCCGCACTTCCCTGCTCCGTGACCGGGTAGCAGTGGGCCTCGAATTGGCGGCGAAGTTGGACCGTCCGGGGACGTTAGTGATGGACGCCGACAGCCGGTTGTCCCAACTCGGCTTGCTTCCGTTTGGCCCGCCGGAGCGGTATTTGCACTTCCCTTCCCGGTCGTATCGCAGCGACTCCGACGAACCGATGGCGGCGTTGGCCTGTGCCTTTTTGCGCGAAACCTTAGACTGCGAAACGAAGCCATTTATCGCGCCGCACGCCACGGGGTGGGTGCCCCGGACCGATGTAACGATTTCGCTCGGCATCGGCGAAAACCCAGCCAAGCGCGTCGGCGGCGAGTTCGAATTCCGGCTGGTTCAAGGCTTGCTGGACCAGGGTCACAGCGTGATGCTGGATAAGGGGGCCGGGGGCGAGGAGACGGCTCGGGTGGAGGTGCTGGAACAGCGCTCCGTCGGAGCGCTGTTTACGTGGCAGGGCGCGTTTGCCCCGTTTGCCGAGGCGATTCGAGGAAGCCAGCTTTACATCGGCTACGACAGCGCCGGGCAGCACGTGGCGGCGGCGTGCGCGGTGAAGCAGATTACGATCTTTGCCGGGGCACCGAATCGGAAGTTCCTGCGGCGCTGGCAGCCGTGGGCCGAACCGGGGTTGGCGGCGCTAGTTGAGCCGGGTTCCTTTTAGCAGCATTTCGAGCGTCACTACTTCGAGCGCCTTTTCGTGCGTCGCTTCCAGGCGAACCGGGGAGATGATGCCGGCATCGTAGGACTGCTTCCAACGCTCGATGCAAACGCACCAGCCGTTGCCGGGCTTCAGCCCTGGAAAGCCGTATTCTGGCCGGGGCGTAACCAAATCGTTCCCGATCAAAACTTGATGCTGCAAAAACTCGGCGGTGACGATGGCGCACACCGTGTGTTTGCCAAGGTCCTCGGGGCCGGTGTTGCACTTACCGTCGCGGTAAAAGCCGGTCAGCGGGTCGGTGCAGCAGGTTTGGAGGGCGGTGCCTAAAACGTTCTTGGTCATGACTCTAGTAGGGTAGCACCCAGATCCGCTCTTTATTCTCGGCTCGAAACCGACGTGGGCGGTTGATGACCGGCGGCGAGGCCTCGCGAATCCGCGGCGACTCCGCGGCGGGTCGGGATGCCGGACCCCTATGATATCCTTGCACCCGTGGTGCGCCTCTCCTCGCTCGACGCCCTTCGTGGTCTCATCATGATCGTCATGGCTCTCGACCACAGCCGAGAGTTCTTTCACGACGGGGCGATGAGCTTCTCCCCCGAGGACCTGTCGAAAACCACGCCGCTGCTTTTCTTTACCCGGTGGATCACCCATGTCTGCGCCCCGGTTTTCATGTTCACGGCCGGCGCGGCCGCGTTCCTCTGGCTTGCGCGAGGGCACACGAAGGGCCAACTTTCGAGCTTTCTTTGGAAGCGGGGGCTATGGCTGGCGTTGCTCGAACTCACGGCATTGCGCTTTGCGATTAGCTTCGATCTCTTCTCAGGCCCGATAATCCTTAGCGTTCTTTGGGCCCTTGGGTTGTCGATGATCGTCCTCGCGGCGCTGATCCATCTGCCGATTCGCGTACTCACCGTCATCAGCCTCGCCACGATCATCCTGCATAACTTCGCCGATGCCTGGAGGCCGCAATCGGTGCTATGGAACGTGCTCCACCGACTTGCCGTGTTCCCGCTCGGCGAGCTCACGGTCATCACGGCCTACCCTCTCATCCCGTGGTTCGCCGTGATGGCGCTTGGCTTTTGCTTCGGCACGATCCTGAAAAACGAACCCGACGTGCGCCAGCGCCTCACGCTCCGACTCGGCCTCGCCACGACCGCCGCTTTCGTTGCCTTGCGCCTCCTGAACCTCTACGGCGACCCCTCGCCGTGGACGACGGGTTTGCTCTCCTTCCTGCGTGCAAACAAGTACCCGCCGTCGCTCCTCTACTTGCTCATGACCCTCGGCCCGGCGCTGCTACTGTTCGCTTACCTTGACCGTCGCGAACGGACTCTCCCGAATCCTCTCATCGTCTTCGGTCGGGTCCCACTTTTCTTCTTTCTGGTGCACTTCTACGTCCTTCACCTTCTCACTTACCCGTTCGCGGTGGTCAAGTATGGGCAGGCGGCGTTCACCCTGCAAGCCTCGCCCGCGATGGGCGGCAACGCGGCGACGTTCCCCGCGGCCTACGGCTACGACCTTCTCACCGTCTACGCCATCTGGGTCGGGGTAGTGGTCGGCCTGTATCCCGTCTGCCTCTGGTTTGCTCGGTACAAAGAGCGCAACCGCGGTTGGTGGCTGAGTTACTTATAGGCCCCGTGATAGAGTGTCTCGATGCTGACCCGCCGTTCCCTTCTCCTTGGACTCGCCGCCCAACAGCGGCCGAAAAACGTTCTGTTTCTGATGGCGGACGACCTGAACAATGCCCTCGGCTGCTATGGCCATCCGTTGGCCAAAACGCCCAATATTGATGCTCTGGCGCGCCGGGGCGTTCGTTTCGACCGGATGTATTGCCAGTTCCCTCTCTGCGGCCCCAGCCGCGCTTCGCTGCTTACCGGACTGCGCCCGGACTCGACTCAAGTGCTGGAGAACAACGTCGACTTTCGCGGCCATTTGCCGAACGCGGTGACGCTGCCGCAGCTCTTCAAAAACACGGGACATTTCTCCGGACGGGTTGGCAAACTGTTCCATATGAACGTGCCCGGAGAGGTGGGCACGAACAAGTATCAAGACGAAGCTTCGTGGCACCATTCGTTCAGCCCGCCGGGGCTGGAGCAACGGAGCCCCGGGGAGAAATTGGCGACGAAGATGCCTGGGGTGATCACGGCCAGCGACAAGGATCAGGCGGATTCGACCGGGGCCGACGCCGCCATCGCGCTGCTCGAAAAGCATCGGACGGAGCCGTTTTTTTTGGGCGTCGGCATGCTGCGGCCGCATCTACCGTGGGTGGCTCCGGGACGCTTTTTTGATCTGTATCCGGCGAACGCCATCCCTCTGGCCGAACAGCGGCCCGGCGATCTCGACGACGTGCCGCGCGCCCATCGCGGCGTTCGCCCGCCCATCTGGAACAACATGGGGATGACGGAAGCGCAGCAGCGCGAGGCCCGCCGTGGCTATTACGCCTCCACTTCGTATATGGACGAACAAGTCGGTCGCGTGCTCAGCGCCGTCGAGCGCCTCGGCTTGCGCGACAACACGGTGGTGCTGTTCATGGGCGACCACGGTTGGAGCCTGGGCGAGCACTCTCATTGGCAAAAGATGAATCTGTTTGAAGAGGTCGCCCGGGTTCCTTTTCTGCTTTCCGCCCCTGGAATGGCAGGCAACGGGCAGGCGACTTCGGCGTTGACCGAGTTCGTCGATATCTACCCAACGGTCGCTGACCTCTGCGGCAAAGTGGCCCCGGCGGGGCTGGAAGGCGAGAGCCTGACGCCGGTCTTGCGCAATCCGAAGCGGGCCTTCAAACAGGCCGCGTTCACGCAGATCCAATTTGAGAAACGGATCACCGGCCGGTCGATGCGGACCGCGCGCTACCGCTATACGGTATGGGAGGGCGAGGGCGGCGGCGAGGAGGTCTATGACCACCAGACCGACGCCGGGGAGTATACGAACCTTGCCAAGACGGCCGTGGCGGCGAAGCTGCGGACTCAATTCGCAAAAGGCTGGCAAGGAGCCCGGGCGAATTCGTACAATCGAAGGTGATGCGAAATTTGATCCGTGTGTCTCTGCTGCTCGCTTTGGCGGCCGCCTCGTTGCTCGCCAAGAATCCGTGGAGCGAAGAAAAGGCCAAGAAGTGGTACGCCAAGTCGGCGTGGCTGGTGGGGGCGAACTACACCCCGGCGTCGGCCATCAACCAGTTGGAGATGTGGCAGGGCGATACATTCAACCCGGGTCAGATCGACCAGGAGTTTGGCTGGGCGCAAGCGATCGGCATGAACACGATGCGGATCTATTTGCACCATTTGTTGTGGCAGGAAGATAAAAAGGGCTTGC
>JANODS010001297.1:0-4462 GCA_031412835.1 Acidobacteriota bacterium
CCCTGCAGCCGATGCATCTCTTCGTCCTGCACCGGATAGATGAAGTTAATCCGTTCCAGCGCCCGGGCGGCTTCCCCGGGCTTACCTGCCTCATCCAGCAGCTTAGCCAACTGCTTCAGCGTCGAAGGCCGCCGACCGCCCATTTTGGCATACTCGCCCAAACTAGCCATCGCCCCAGCCGTATTCTTCTTTTCGACGTAAGCATCAGCCAGCAGCTCATACGGGCTCCCCGGTTCCACATAGTCCGGGTAAATCTTCTTCAAGGCCTCCGCCTCGGCGATGATCTTATCGAAATTCTTGGCTTTTACCTCGGCATTCAACGCCCGCAGCCGCTTCGACCAGTCGTCAAAGCCCTTCACCTGCGACTCCGTCGCCTTATCCAGCCAAGCCATAAACTCGACGTCAAACGCCTCGGGCTTCATCTTCAAATGCCGCTCGACAACCACCGGCGTACTCGCCCCCGTCCCGAAGTCGCGCAACATCGCGAGCAAAGTCTGCCAACCCCATTTCTCATTGATGTAATCGCAAATCTTCCCCGCCTGGAAGTAACTAACAATCACCTGATTCGGATAGCTCGGCCGCGTAAATCCCTTATCCAGCGTCGCAATCGGCAACAGCTTCTTATCCTTCAACGCCCGAATCGCCCCCGGGTCCAAACGGTCGCCCCACTCCGGGTCCACCGCCGTCTCCTCATGCACCGCCAACCCCTCCGTGAACCACCGCGGCACCCGATGCTTCGTCGCCGATAGCGCATACACATGGCTCAATTCGTGCCACAATGTGCTCGCCCAATGAAACGACCCCGGCTTCCGACCCGACGGCGAATCCATCGCCACTACGTTCCCAAATGTCACCCCCAGCGCCCCTAATCCCGGCAGCCCCATCGTCCGCACCGCGAAGTCTTCGTGGTTCGGATACACCTCCAACTGCACCGGCCGATCCAGCACTAACTCATACTTCTTCTCAAAAACGTTCACAGCCCGCTCAAGCTCCGCCTGAAAATACGGCCGCAACAAATCAGCCTCTTTTTTCTCCAGCCGCAGGATGATCTTCCCCGTCTTCAGAGTGACGAAGTTCTTATATGTGTCCATCAGCTTCAGCGTATTCACGGTCGCCGCATCGCGAAAGCCCGCTTCGTACGCCGCTTCCAGCATCGGCTTCGCCTCGTCCTCTTCGCCCAACCGCATCAGGTTCACGCCGAGTTCGCTCCGCGCCGGCAAGTACTGAGGGTTCATCTCCAGCGCCTTCCGATAAAGCTTAATCCCCTCTTCGTACCTCCGGTTGATCACGAAAATCCGCGCCGAAAGCGTGTACCCTTCCGCATAGGCCGGGTTCACCTTCTCCAACCGATCCGTCCACTCCGTCCCCGACTTCCCTTCCATCCAATCAATCGTTGCGCGAATGATCAACGCGTCCAGCGCCTCCGGCGAAATGGCCAACGCCTTGTCCGCCCGCACGGCCGCCTCGGTCGGGTTCCCGTCCTCCATCGCAAACCGCGCCAACACCTCGTGCGCCTCGTAAGCCTTCGGATCCTGCTTCAGCGCCCTCTCGGCAAACTCCACCGATTTCGGATCGAAGCCACCGGCCATCACCAGCGCCATCCCGATCAACGCCGGCGCATAATCTTTCTGGACCTCCAGCGCCTCTTCAAACAACGCCGCCGCGTCCTCGCGCTTGTTCCGTTCCAAGTAGAACCGGCCCCAACGCACCCTCGGCTCCGGGTTCTTCGGCTGCGCCTTTACGGCCGCCCGAAAGAAGTTATTCGCTTGGTCCGAATTGTTCTGGTACCAATACCCCTCCGCCATCTGCAGCGCGTTCCCGCTCTGCGTCAGCTTCGCAAAACAAGCCTTCGCCTCGGTCAATTTTCCATGCCGATGCAAGCTCCGGCAGTCCTGCCCCCAAGCCGCAACCACGAACATGCCGAGCACGAGAAGTTTCACTTGTCGATCTCCTCTTGCACCCGCGCCAATTGCAGCAGCAATGCGCCCAACTGCTTCCGATACTCATCCGCCGGCGTCGCCGCCTTCTCGTATTTCAACTTATCGATCTGCCCTTCAATAACTTCCCGCTGCGCCAAAAGCTTCTGCTTCTCCGGGCTCCGCGCCGCCTGCTGCAACGATCCAAACCGTAACAACGGCAACTGCCGCGCCAGCAAACCCTGCCCATTGTCCGGCCCCGGAGCCCTCACTCCCGCACCTTTCCCGGTATCCTCCAACAACGGATGCTCCGTCGCCAACCGCTTCTGCGTCTCGTAAAATGCCGTCGTCTTCTGGTCCGCGTAAATGAAAGCTTCCAGCGCGCTCACCGACTCGTTCTTATCCGAATCCGCGCTCGGGTCTCGAAACGCTTCGACGAGAAACCGCCCAAACACCGTCGCGTTCTTCTCCGTCCCCGCCCGCGTCGCCGTAATCACCGTCCGATAATCCCGCCGCAATGGCTCAATGGAAGCCCCGCTCGCCGACGTCGTGTTAATCACCACCTGCCGCCGCGAAGGCACAAACTCCAACTTCCCCGCCAGCTCCCCCGCCGTCATATCCGGCCCCGGAATATTGAACTTATAATCGGTCCCGTCAAACGTCCCATGCCCAATCAGCGTCACCACCAACACATCATCGGCCTTGGCACCCTTCACCGCCTCATCAATCACGGCCTCAATCCGCGCCTTCGTCGCAATCGACCCCGTCAACGTGGTCACCTTCACGTTCGGCGTCGATCGCACGGACTTATCCAACTCCATCGCCAAGCCAGTGAACCGAGTCTCATACTCCGGCTCCCCGCCCAACCCCGCCACGGTGATGTACCAAGTCGTCGCCTGCAACACCGTCGCGCAAAACGAACCCAGCAGTAAAACTCTCAAACCGCCCCCCATTTCCGCCGCAGCATCCACTCACTGCCCCGCAGCAACGCCAGCACCAGAAACACAATCGGAATGTTCCACAGGTCTTTCACTTCCCGCGTCGTTATACCCGCTTCCGAGTAAGTAATCTCCTCCGGCAGCTTCTTCACCTCGTCCGGCGTCCAATACCGCCCGCCCGTCTGCGTGCTCAACCGTTCCAACGTCTCCTTATCTTGCTCTGAGTGAAACGCCTCGCTCACCCCGTCTTCCCGCCGGAAACTCACCGTATCCCGGCCCACCTCTTCGCCCGCCCGCGTCGCGTACATTTCCACCAAATAAGAACCCGGCTTCTCCGCCCCCCACTCGCCCAAAAACACGCCCGGCGTCACTGGATCTGGCTGCAAAACCACCGTCGCCGCCACGCCCCCCGGCCCGCTGATCCGCGCCTCCACCGTCGCGTCATTCAACGGCAAATACTGCTTATTCCGCACCTCCGCCCGCAACGGAATCGTCCGCTCATCGCTGAACACCGTCCGCGTCATCGCCGCCACCACGCGCCCCGGAGTCGCCCCCACCAACCACCGCGAAAGCTGCTGCCAAAACACTTCGTGCGTCTTGTCTTCGATCGGCTGCGTCATCTGCCACCGCCAAGTCCCCGACGTCGCCAGCACCGCTGTCCGACCTCGCCCATAGTTCTGAATAACCCACAACGGCAACCGGCCCTTCTTCTCCGTAATCGCCTCGGCCAACACCACCGCCCCCGGCTTCAACGTCCCCGCCGCCTGAAAATCCGCCAAATATGGCAACTTCTTCCACCGCTCCACATTCTTCGCCGGGTCTTCCTCCAGCCGCGCGTAAATGCTCTCCCGCCCCGCCGTCGTCAATTCCACCGTCGCCCGGTCCCGCTGAAAAGTCGTCCGCCGTTCGCCCGGGTTCACTGGCAATAACTCCAACAACGGACTCGCCCCATAGCCCCCATCCGCCAACGTCGTCCGTCCGCCCAGGAATAACAATCCCCCGCCCCGCCGGTCCACAAACTGTTGCAACAACTCCACCTGCGTCGGCGTAAAGTAATTCGCCTCCACATTCCCGACAATCACCCCTTCAAACGCAAACAACTCGTCCAAAGTCGAAGGAAAACCACCCTCCAGCTCGGTCGGCGTATTAATCCCCTGCCGATAAATCTTGTTCTGCGTCGTCCGCAGCAGCGTCACCAAATTGATCGACCGATCTTCTTCTAATGCCCGACGAATAAACTTGAACTCCCACCGCGGTTCGCCCTCGATATACAGAATCCGCGGCTTCCGCGAATCCACCTGCACCAACCGCGTCAACGCATTGTTCCCCGTATTCGTCTCGCCGTTCATCGTCTGCACGGAAACCTGCACCGTCTTCGGCCCCGCGTTCCCCGCGTTGAACAGCAAATTCTCCGTCTGCGGAGCGCCGTCCGCCGCCAACGTCACATCCCGCGCCGTCAACGTCTTTCCGTTCTCGCTCACCACGATCTTCGCCTTCTGCCCCGCAAAACCGCGCTGCTGAAAACTAACCGTCACCCCCAGCCGCGAATCCGCCAGCGCCCGCGCCGGCGTCTGCACGTCCATCAACGCAATGTCCTTCTCCGCTTTC
>JANODS010001298.1:0-2489 GCA_031412835.1 Acidobacteriota bacterium
TTTTTGGTTTTCAGCTTATGGCGGAGGAGGACGAAGTTACGGGAGCCATAGGGTTCGGCGCTGTCGGCTTCGCCGGTGCGGCAGGCGATGACTTCGCCGGGGGCGATGGCGTGGACGGCTTCGCCGGCGGGTGCGTAGAGATGGACGCCGCCGTGCCAAGTGCGGGAGCCGCCGAGGGGGAACCAGCCGCCCTTTTTCTTTTCCGTGTTGGAGAAGTAATCCTGGCTGGAGGCGGTGCGGGGGTCGAGTCCGGAGCCGAGATCGACGGGGAGGAACATGCTGGGCGCGCCTTCGTAGGCGGGTTGGAGGCTGTCGAAATAAGTTTTGACGAAGTCGGTTTTATGGCGACCGATGCGGCGGACGGTGTCGATTTGGACGGAGAAGGGGGTGACAGGCGGGGGGGATTTCTTGTTGGATTCGGCGACGCTGAGGCGGTCTGGTTCCTGCCAGCGGAGTTGGAAGCCGCATTTGGCCATGGCGGCGAGGCGGATCTCTTCGCAGCGGGCGCAATTGGCTTTGGTTTCCCAATCGCGGCCGATTTCGTTGCGTTCGTTGGTGTCGCTGTATTCGTATTCGATTTCTTCTCCGTGGCGGGTGCAATTGCCGCCGTGTTGGAACTCGATGGCTTTGCCGAGGTTGAGGGTGATTTTGCGGTGGGACCAGCGGCGCGTGTCGGCGTGGAGATAGTTATCGTGCCAGCAGCGGTATCCGGAGATGATGGAGATGCGGTCGATTTCGGCGCGTTTCATGAGGCCGCGGACGGCCCAGAGGAGGGCTTTGTCGACGCCGTCGTGTTCTTCCATGTCGTAGACGTCGAGCTTTTCGGAGGAGAGGTCGGTATCGTCGGCGAGCTTTTTGCCATCGAGGAGGAACTTGCCGGCGAAGCGCTTTTTGCCGAAGCCTTCGCATTTGCCTTTTTCAGGATGGACATCGATGCAGCGGCAGACGATTTCGGGGTCGTCTTTGCGGGTGGCGCAGGGGCAGCGGAAATCGTGGACGAGGACGGCGAATTGAGCGGCTTGACCGTCGACGGCGCGGAAGGTGGGGTCGTCGACGACGCCGGTGATGGGGAGTTTGTGGGCTTTTTGGAAGCGTTTGACGGCGTCGCGGGTGGTGGTATCGAAGATGCCGGTGACGCGGACGGGGTCCATGATGCTGCCGATTTCGTCGTTGTCGGTGCCGGAGCCCCAGGCGAGGAGGCGGGTTTGGAGTTCCCAGACGTCGAAGCCTTCGCACTTGGGGAGAAGGCGGAGGACGCGAGCGCCGTATTTGGTTTCGTCGGTGACGTCAGGGCGGGTGCGGGGGGGCATGATGGGTTAACGTCCTACGAGGAAGATGAGGGATCCGAGGTCAGTGAAGGCGGCGAAGGTTAAGCGTTGGTTGAGGGCGGCGATGTGGGGCAGGGCGATGCCTGAGGGAGGCGCGATGAGGGCGACGGGGGAGCCGTCGAGGGCACCGGCGTAGTAGTTGCCGAGTTCGTCGAGGAAGGCGAAGACGGCTTGATCGTTGGTTGCGTAGGCGAGACGGAAGTGGGAGATTTCGAGGGTGGGCCAGCCGGGGATGGGGGAGAGTTCGGTGACTTCGGGGTCTCCGGAGAGGGGGATGCGGACGACGGTAAGGACGTTGGGTTTTTCTCGATTGGCGAGGACTGCGAGGAAGCCGGGAGGGGCGGTGGGGCGGTTGGGAAGGAGGGCGAGGAGACGGTTGGGGCTTGCGTGGACGGCTCGTTCGGGGGCTTCGGCGGTGCCGGTTTCGAAGACGTCGAGGCGGGCAAGCGTGGTTTCGGTGGGGGTTTCGGTGGCGCGGAGGAGGGGAATGGGGCCGGTGGCGGTGACGGCGCAGGCGGTGAGGGTTGGGTTCGATTTGAGGGGGAGGACCCAGGGTTCGGCGGCGGGACCTTCGTTGGGGGAGACGACGCCGGCGAGGGCGCTTTCGCCGTTGGGGAGGACGCCCGAGGCAAGGAAGACGCCGTGGTCACGGTCGGGAAAGCCGGGGACGGGGAGGGGGTGGGCGAAGGGGAGGGTGACGGGTTCGCTTTTCCAGACCTGAGCGGCACGGTTCATATAGAACAGGGTTAGGGTGCTTCCGGCGACTACGCTGAGCCAGCCTTGGTCGGTGGGGGTGCCTTCGCGGGGTTTGGCGGAGAGGGCGAGTTTGCTGCCGCTGGGGGTTTTGCCGAAGGCGTTGCCGGACCGTTGGGCGGAGCGGTGGTTATTGAGAGCCGAGAGGCGGACGAGGATTTCGGGGTCGCCACCTTCTATTGGGGCGGCGAGCCAGGCGAGGACGGAGGTTTCGAGTTTTTGGTCTTCGTAGGAGAGGACGGCTTCGCGGACGTTAGCGTCGACGACGGAGAAGGGGACGGGGGCGGAGTCGACGGCTTCGTTGGTTTCGGGGTTGAGGACGTGATGGAGGACGAGGGAGTAGTCGCCTTTGGGGAGGGGTTTACCGGCGTCGTCTCGGCCGTCCCAGGTGACGGAGTATTTGCCGGG
>JANODS010001299.1:0-2741 GCA_031412835.1 Acidobacteriota bacterium
GCTCTTTACCCTCACGGATCTTGGTCACATGGTCGTGCGAAGCCCGAGCGGATCTTCGGGCCATCGACCGCGAGACTGCAATGCCGATTCTATATTGCTTAGACCGCTATTTGGCCAACCGCTCCGGCGACGTTAAAAAGCTCAAACCGCCGCTGGGGGTTTCCGGCTGCGTTGCGGCGATATCGGCTCTTCTTTGAACTGCACGGCGAAAACGGCATAGACATCACGGGCGTCTGCAATCGTCGCGAGGCCTATCGGTAGCGTTCGAAACCGCGCGGAGGCCTGTTTCAGCGGACGGTGAGGAAGAGGCGAAGGGCGCTGGGGGGCGGGGCCGACTCGGCTTTGCGCTCTTTGGCGACTTCGGAGCGGGCGGTGTTGGGGCGGACTGCTCCACCGCTGGCTCTGGCGGGGGCGGCGGGACGGGATTCGGCGAAGGCTAGAGAGACCGGAGAGCGGAGTCGAAGCTCGAGGTTCATGGTGCCTCTGACGGCGGTCAAAGGATTGTCAACCCGTGGGTCGGCGGTGACGGCGATGTATTCGAGGGGGCAGGGGTCGGGGGGAGGATCCGTTCACCGTAACTTGTCGGAAAAGTGGACGGTGGGTAGAAACGCTACAATGTGGCTCAATTCCCCTGAGGGGCAATGCCGTTACATTTAGTCCCACATGGCTGATCCGTCCGGTAAAGAAGTTCTCGTTCGGATGAGAAGCAAGCAAAAATTACCAATTAAACAATGGTCATACGATTGCCTTTTTGTTAGGATCCCTTAACTCGGATTTTGGTGAAATCGGCGCTTTTTGTATGTCGACGTGACGCCTCGCCAAGGAGATAAAGCCATGACCGTAAACACTGCTTCTAACGACGATCTTGATCCGAAGGCCTCAGTGGGTCCGATGCGATCCCTGGAGGCCTTCGCCCTAGGAGACGGCGACCGGATTTTCAAGGCCAGCGACGCATTTTTGGAATTGGTTGGATATTCGATCAAGGATCTCCTTGACGGACACCTCGGCTGGCGCGATTTGGCTCCGCAGCATTCGCAGCGAGGGGAGAGTACCGCACTGTGTCCGGGCTCGTCAGTGGTGGATGTTGCTCCGTTCACGAGAGAGTTAGTTCGAAAGGACGGGGAACGAGTTGTTGGTAGGATTTCGGCGGTGATTTTGAATACGGCGCCATTCCGCTGGTTCGCCACCGTGCATCCGCTGCCGTCGGCGGATTCGCAGGTAATTAAAGGCCAACCGATTCGCTTAGTAACGCCAGGATTTGAGGAGTTCGTGGGATCGTGTGCCGCGATGCAGCGCGTGATGGAGTTAGTGAGACAGGTGGCCCCGACCGACGCGACCACTTTGATACTGGGAGAGACTGGAACCGGGAAGGAGTTAGTTGCGCGAGCCGTGCACAAGCTGAGCCGACGGCGGGATTCTCCGTTCGTGACCTTGAATTGCGCGGCGCTACCGGCCGGGATTCTGGAGAGCGAGTTATTTGGCCACGAGCGCGGTGCGTTTACCGGCGCCCACACGCAACGACTGGGGCGATTTGAGTTGGCCGACAACGGAACGCTTTTCCTGGATGAGGTGGGTGATCTTCCGGTGGAGTTGCAGCCTAAGTTACTCCGGGCTCTGCAGGAAGGAACAATTGAACGGCTGGGAGGGACTAAATCGATCCGGGTGAATGTGCGCGTGATTGCGGCCACGAATCGCGACTTGACCGCAATGATGGGAGAGCGGACGTTTCGAAGTGAATTGTTCTATCGGCTAAGCGTCTTTCCGATTACGACGCCGACGCTTCGCGAGCGAGGGGAAGATCTGTCTCTACTGATCCAACATTTCACGCAGCAATATGCCGAGCAGTTGAAAAAAGAGATCGTCCGCATCCCGAGTGCGACTCTGGAGGCGATGATGGCTTGGGACTGGCCCGGAAACATTCGCGAGTTGGAGAACTTCATTTTGCGGTCTGTAATTCTTACGCGGGGCAAGGTGCTGGAGGCACCCGTGGAAGAGTTGAGTCCGAAAGGAGGGTGGGTGGGTGAGACACTCGATGAGACGAAGCGTCAGAGGATTTTGACGGTGTTGAAGGATTGCAATGGCGTCGTAAAGGTCGCGGCGGACCGATTGGGCATGCCTCGCACAACCTTGAATGCGTTGATGAGTCGGTTGGAGATTCAGCGTCGGGATTTCACATGAGGTGCGCGTCGGCGAAGATCAGTGAGGTCGAGGATCAGGGAGCGATTCCTGGCGGCCACGAAATTTGATGGGAACGGTTTCGGAG
Source organism: Acidobacteriota bacterium (assembly GCA_031412835.1). Lineage (GTDB taxonomy): Bacteria > Acidobacteriota > Terriglobia > Bryobacterales > Bryobacteraceae. Next base: position 2,264 of record JANODS010001299.1, read on the forward strand.
GTCCCTGTCGAGAAGAGATTGCTGCGTGTGGTCAGCGGACGGTGAGGAAGATGCGGACGGCGGGTGGCGGAGTGTCCGGCCCGGCTTTGCGTTCTTTGGCGACTTCGGAGCGGGCGGTGTCGGCGCGGACTGCTCCACCGCTGGCTCCGGCAGGGGGGGCGGAACGGGATTCGGCAAGGGCTAGAGCGACCGGAGGGCGGAGACGGAGTTCGAGGTTCATGGTGCCTTTGACGGCGGTTAGAGGAATATCGACCGGTTGGTCGGCGGTGCCGTTGCGGGACGCCAGGGTCGTGTTCGTCGCGAGGTTATGGAGGTCAATGGGGCCGGACTGGGTGGGGACGTAGCGGACGATGAGGGCGTCACCGTCCTGGAGTTCGCCGGCGGGGGTCAGGTCGCCGGTGGGGCCTCGGCGGAGGATTTGAAAGCGGGGTGGCGCGGCTACGGAGCCAACTACGACGGGCTCAGTCTCCTGCTTGGA
>JANODS010001300.1:0-1574 GCA_031412835.1 Acidobacteriota bacterium
AGAAGAGTTCGGCACCGGACTCTTCGCCGCTGCGAAGCTTGGCGCGAACCTTTTTCAGTTCGGAGAGGGCGTCGCCGACGCTACGGACGGCGGTGACGCCGCTGTAGAGATATTGGGCTAGATGGCGCTGCATCTTCGGCAGCTCTTTGGCGACTCCGCCGGGGGCACCGAGGTGGACGTGGACGTCGATCAGGCCGGGGAGAAGGGTTTTGCCGGAGGCTTCGATGAGGTCGGCATTGAGCGACTTCGGCTCTGGTGCGGTGCCGGTGAAGATTTGGATGATTTTGCCATCCTTGACGAGGACGGAGCCGGACTCGATGACTTGGCCGTCGCCGACGAAGATGCGGGCGTCGCGAATGAGGAAAGTTCGGTTGCGGCGGAGATCGCGAGCAAGGATTTTGCTTTTCTGGAGGCTCTCCTTCGAATAGGCTTGGTAGACGCCGAGGAGGATGAACGGCAGGAGCGCGGCGGCGAGCCAGAGCTTGGCGGCGGGCTTGACGATTTCTTCCTTTTCCCAGCGGAAGAGCTTGAGGGCGATGAAGGTGGCGACGACGGCGGTGAGGGCGAGGGCGAGGAGAGACTTGGACTGTTCGCCGAAGGATTCGCCGCGAATGAGAATGCCTTGGATGCCGGCGAAGAGGTGGGAGGCGGGGAGGAATTGGGAGAGGATCTGGAGCCAGGAGGGCATCATCGAGATGGGGAAGGTGGAGCCGGAGAGGAAGAGCATGGGCAGATAGAGCATCTGGATGAGAATTTGGCTCTCTTGCATGGAATTGACGATGCTAGCGATGATGAGGCCGATGGAACGGAAGGCGACCATGCCGATGGCGAGGAAGGCGAGCAGAGTTAGGGGCCGATCTGGCACGGGCATGCCGTAGAAGAAGTGGCCCAGAGTTAGTAACAAGATGGCGCTGGGCAAGTAAGTGGTGAGGCCGACGACGAGGGAGGAGACGAGGAAGGGGAGGGGCGAAGTGGGGGCGACTTTGAAGCGGCGGAGGATGCCGAGTTCCCGGTCTTGCACGGCGCGGAGGCCGCCGCCAAAGAAGCCGTTGCCGAGGACGCCGATGAGGAGGACGCTGCCGACGACTTGGCGGCTGATGCCGGAGCCTTGGGCGGCACCCATCATCTGGCCAAAGAGAAAGAAGAAGAGGAGCGGGAAGACGTAGGAAAAGACGAGCGCGGTGCGGTCTCGGAAGGTGAGACGCAGGTTGATTTTTATGTTGGCTAGGTAGGCGCGCATCGGGGGTTAATCTCGCAGGCTGCGACCGGTGAGTTCGAGAAAGACGTCTTCCAGGGTGGGACGCTTTAGATGAATGTCGACGAGGCCGAGGCCGGACTGGTCGATCCATTTGACGATTTCGACGATGGTGCGAGGGGGGCGGGGGGAGGAGATTTTCAGGTTAATGCGGGCGGCGTCGGTGGTGAGTTTTTCGTCAGGCTGGAGGGGGGGCTCGCCTTCCATGGGGCGGTCGAGTTGGATTTCGATCATGGAGGTGCCGAAGGTTTGGGCGATGAGGGCGGCGGGGGAACCGAGGGCGACGATCTGCCCTTTGTCAATGATGGCGACGCGGTCG
>JANODS010001301.1:0-11677 GCA_031412835.1 Acidobacteriota bacterium
TTGACGACGCTCACGGATCGCTTCGACGCGCGCTGGATCCTCTTCTGGGGCTCGCTCGTGAGCGGCCTCGCCACCATCCTCCACGGCTGCAAACGCGTCGCCATGCAATACTCGCCCGATTGCGCCATCCCCTATGTCGCCATGGTTGACGCCGGCACCGTCGAACTTGTCCGCGCCCGCGGCGTCGAAGTCGCCTCCTCCGCCAACCTCGTTCAATACTTCGAAGCCCGCTGGAATCAGTCCCAACTCGAATCCCACCTCGCCGCCGGCAAACTCGTCGACGAAATCCGTCGCGCCGCCTTCGAAGAGATCGGCGACCGCCTCCGTGGCCGCGAACTCGTCAATGAATGGATCATCGCCGCCTTCGTTCGCCAATCCTTCGAACGCGCCGGCCTCTTCACCGACCATGGCCCCATTGTCGCCGTCAACGGAAACTGCTCCAACCCTCACTACGAACCCCACCCCGAAGACAGCGCGCTGATCCAGCAAAACGACGTCGTTCTCATCGACATGTGGGCCAAACTAACCAAGCCCCACTCCGTCTACTACGACATCACCTGGACCGGTTACACCGGCCACGAAATCCCTGCCGATGTCCAGAACGTTTTCAACGTGGTCACCGGTGCCCGCGACGCCGCCATCGCCAAAGTCCAAACGAACATCGCCAACGGCCATCCCCTCCAGGGCTGGGAAGTCGACGACGCCTGCCGCGGCCACATCACCGCCCACGGCTTCGCCGAATACTTCGTCCACCGCACCGGCCACTCCATCGGCGAAGAAGTCCACGGCTCCGGAGCCAACATGGACAATCTCGAAACCCACGACGAACGCCGCGTCATCCCCTGGACCTGTTTCTCTATTGAGCCCGGCGTTTATCTCCCGGAATTCGGCATCCGCTCCGAGATCAACATGTTCATCGGAGATACCGACGCCCGCGTCACCGGCGAAAAACAAGAAAAGATGCTCCTGATCTGATGTGGCTAGCGCTCTTCCTCTCGCTCCCTCTCTCCGACGGCCAAATCGGCTTCGAGTTCCTGACCCCGTCCACGTTTAAACTCACCCGGACCTGGGGCCCCTCCCCCGGTCCCGCCAAACCCGAAGAGCTCAAGTCCGAGCACCTCATTGTCCGTATCAGCGCCACCGGCCAGGTCACCGTCCTCGCCGCCTCCACCGGTAAGGTACTCCTCGCCGAGGCCGCCCCCGCCCGCCGCGTCGATGGCGATATTACCATCGACCGCCTCTCCCCCGCCGACGAAGAGTTCTTCGGCCTCGGCCCCCGGCCCGACGCCCGCCTCGCCTCCCGCGGCCTCGAAATCGCTACCCAATCCCCCTTCCTTCTCTCCACCGCCGGCTACGCCATCGACCACAAAAACTACGGCCGCTACCGCTTCGACCTGGCCAGTTCAACAAAGAACCACGCCCGAGTGCTCATCGCCGGAGCCGACCGCCTCGTGTACCTCTTCCACTACGGCCCCTCCCCCAAAGAGATCTACGAAGAACGCTTCAAAGTCCTCGGTGCCATCGAGTATGCGGCCACTGATATTGAACTCCTCTCCACCCGCAACGTCCCCCGCTACGCCCGCAAAATGGACAAGCAACCCAACGCCTGCGCCCTCGTTCATTCGCTCGTCCACGCCTCCCTCTCCGGCACGGTCGCCCCCGCCGTCAACCTTGACCACTACCCCGACTCCGAAGCCTTCGCCGCCATCCTCCCTCTCGTCTACCGCGACCAGCCCCTCGCCAACCCCGCCTGGCGCGAACGCCTCCGGCCGTTCCTGCTCACCTACCTCCAGGAAGTGAAGGATCGCGGCTACCCCATGCTCCACCCCCTCCCCTTCCAATACCCCACCGAAGTCGAAGCCCGCCAGCGCGCCGACGAGTATCTCCTCGGCGACGAACTCCTCGTCGCACCGCTCTGCAACGGCAACCAGCGCTCCGTCTACCTCCCGCGCGGCAACTGGACCGACCTCCGCTCCGGCGTCACCCACAAAGGCCGCCAGACCATCCAAGTCACCGGCGACGCCACGACCCCCATCCTTTTCCTTCGCAACGGCTCCATCCTCCCCCTCGCCGAAGGCGAAACAATGGCGCTCCACTACACCCCAAAACTCGGTGCCGAGTTCTTCCTCTGGGAGTCCGACTACGAAGACATCTCCCAGGTCCACGCCGGCCCCTCCGCCGACTTCCTCCGCCTCGAAATCGAATCGAAAAAAGACCGATCCTACGAGTGGATCGTCTACCTCGGAGAAGGCAAGACCCTCCGTCACAAAGTTGCCTCCAGGGGCGGCGGAAACGAGATCGTAAACCTGCCCCTCCCCTGGACCCCCTAGCCTGAGTACAATAGAGGGCGGAGAGGTCCAAAATGAAAACTCTATTCTTGAGTCTGGTCGCCGCCTCTGTGCTCCTCGCACAGGGTGGAAAGACCCATCTCAAAGTCGGCGACATGGCGCCCGGCTTCGAAAAACTGCCCTCCTCCGTTCCCGGCAAATCGTTCTCGCTCGCGGATTTCAAAGGTAAGCAAAATGTCGTGCTCGCCTTTTTCCCGCTCGCGTTTACCGGTGGTTGAACGGCGGAAATGAAAGGATTCCAGGCTGGAATCCAAAACATAACCGAGTCCGAGACTCAGTTGTTCGGTATTAGCGTAGACGCCGCCCCATCCCTGAAGCGATTCTCGGATGATCTAACCCTGGCGTTCCCCTTGTTGAGCGATTTCCCCAATCGCGCCACGGCCAAAGCCTACGGCGTATTGATGGAGGATCGTGGCATCGCAAGCCGTACCACCTTCGTCATTGACAAGGAGGGTAAGATCATCGAAATCGTCGCTGATCCCAAACCCGCCGCTCATAACGAAGCGACCGCCGCTGTCTGCGCCCGCCTCAAAAAGAAGTAGTAGCGGATAAGGCTAGGCCCTCGCCCGCACGAGGGCCTAGCCTTATCTCTGCACCCGGATCCGCGCGGCGCTCGACGTCCGCACGCCCCCCACCGAAGCCACCACCGGGTAGTCGCCGTTGGCCACATCCGGCACCACCACGTTGAATTGGCACAGCCCGGCCGCCGTCACTCCGGCATAGTTCACCTGCGCCTGCTGGTTGCCGAATCGAATCGTCGGCGTCGTCTGTAATGCGCCCGTCGACCCGGCCGGATCGGTCGGCCCGAAGCCAGTACCCCACAATACAATCGTGTCGAGCGGTTTCGCCGGTATCGTCAACAACCCGTCCACCAAGCTCGTCGGGCCAACATAGCCGCCCACCGCGTTCGTCGCCACCACGTACTCCTGCGCCAATCGGAAGAAGCCCGGCAACACACTCTGCATCTGCACCGCCGTCGACTCGGACGTTCCGCTAGCGTTCCGCACCACCACCTGCACCGTCCCCGCCAACGAGTCCGCCGGAGCCAACACATTCAACTGTGTCGGGCTGACATAGTAAATCGCAGCAGCCTTCCCATTGATCGTCACGCTGATGCCATCCAGACTCTCCGGCAACGTCCCGTTCACAATATCGGCCGCCGTCCAGATCCGCGTCGTCGCCGCTAACCGAAAGCCATGAATGCTAATCCAAGCCCCCGGCGCCACGCCCGCCTGCAGCCCAGCCGCGTTCACCACGCCGCTCCGCGTCGAAATCACCGGCCCCGAACCCGCCGGCGAATCCTCCGGCGTAAACCCCATCACGATATCAAAACTCACCCGCTTCTCATTCAGCGCCGAGCCGTCCACCGCCTCAATCGGCCGCAGGATCGACGCCCGCTGCGCCGCGTTCGTCACCCCGTTCAACACCCCGTCATTGGCGTTCAGAGCCTCGCCCTCAAAGTGAAGTTGCGTCACCAGATTCCCGCGCCCCGGAGTCTTAATCTGATAGTGGATGTGCCGCGTCCGACCCGGGTAAATCCCCGGCTTCACCGTGCGGAAAAGGTACCGGCCATCGGACGCCGTCTCGAACTTTCCGTACCCCTGGAAATTCGGCTCCCGATTCGTCAGCGGGCTCCCTGTGTGGATGTAGGCCCCGTTTTTATCCGCCTGCCAAATCTCGACCAACGCTCCGCGAACCGGATTGCCCGAACGATCGAGCACCCGCCCCGTCGCCCACATAATCTCCCCCACGCTGGGCGTCAAGGAGTCGTTGATCAGGAGCAGGTCATTGTCCTGGTCCAGCGGCAGACGATCAGGATAGTAGGGTCCCAGGGTTAAGGCGGGGGTAGCGGTTAAAGCTTGGGCAAAGGCACCCTTCGCCGTCCAAAACAAGGGGGCAATTCCCGCACCGCGCAGTAGGTTTCTTCTGGATAGATTCGGTGTCCGTGACATACCCCAACCTACCTCCGATTCCCCGTAATCGCGCAAAACGCGGGAACTTCTTAACACTTCTTCACCGCAATGAAGAGCTAAAACGTGATCCTGGCCTGCACCTGGATCCAGCGATTCGTCGCCGCCGTCTGCGCCGTGATCCGCCCGAAATTGGTCGAGAACGGATCCGTGTTCGGCGAGTCCATCTGCGACCGGTTCGCCACGTTCAAAGCGTCCAGCCGAAGCTGCATCGCCCACTTCTCGGTCATCTTGATGCTCTTCGAAATGTTGGCGTTCCACAGGTTGGTCATGTCGCGCCGTAGTCCGTCGATCCGCGTCGGGAACACCCGGCGGTGGAACGCGTTCGGTCCCCGCGCCTGCACCCTTTCAAAGTCGGCCGTGTTAAACCACCGTTCAAACGATCGGTTGTCCACCTTCGCCACGTTGTTCACGTCGCTGCCGTAGTAGAACGCATTGCCCCAGTCGAGCAACGGCCCCGGCTGGAACTCGTAAGTGGCGGCCACCTGCCAACCACCCATCACCATGTTCATCGCCCGGCCAGCACTACCCATCAGCCACTTGCCTTTGCCAAACGGCAACTCATAGATCATCGTCCCCACAATCCGATGCGGCCGCCCATCGTTCGAAGGGCGTTCGGTCGGCGTGCGGTCCCACTCGTAAAGGAAGAAGTCCGCCTCGCGCAGCGTCATCCCCGTATAGCCGAAGTTGAAGTTCATCCCTTTGGCAAAACGCTTCTCCAGGTTGATCTGCACCTCGTGCGACTTCGTGTACGAGAGCGGCGTAGTGTTGTTGGTAAGGTTATTGGCGTGCGGAAACTGCCGCAGCAACTGGTTCCGCCGAATAATATTCGCCGTGAAAAAGCCCTGCGTGTTCATGTCCGCCCACAACTGCGGCGAAAACTGGGACCGATCGAAATTCCCAATAAAGAACGGGTTCGGCACATTCGCGTTCAGGTTGTTCGCAATGGCGTCATTCCGCACGGTGCCGTTCGCCCAATACTGTTCCGGCATAAAATCCTGCCGCTGGCCAATCGAGATACGGTCCGAATAAGCGCCCGCGTAGGCAACGTCCAGAACCATCCCCGGACCCACCTTCTGCTGCACCCCAATCCGCCACCGCTGCTGCCGCGCATGCGGTTGATTGAAGGCCGTAAATCCAAAGCCACGACCGCTGCGCGCCGAACTCCCTAAGCCATCCCGCGTCGGCACGTCAAACCGCGTTCCGTCCGCCCGCACCGGGAACGGATCGTTCAACGGGCTCCGGCCATTGTTCGGATTCGCCCCCGCCGGGAAGTTCCAGTTCATCCCAAAGTCCGTCGTCGCGACCGTCGAAGTCGTCCGCGAAAACCCAAACTGGTCCGGCCCAAAGTTCATCACGTTCAGCGTATCGAAGAAGATTCCGTAGCCGCCCCGAATCACCGTGTTGTTGCCCAACCGGTAAGCAGCGCCAATTCGAGGGAGAACCATCAACTCATTTTGGAACCACCGCCGCGACGCGCCATCAGCGCCCACGTACCGGTTCCCGCCCTTCACAATAAACTGGCTCGCCGGCAACTCCGGAATCGGGTTCCGCGCATACGCCGCCTGCGCGGCTGGTGCGATCGGCAACGTCGCGTTCGGGTCAAAGCCCCCGATCATCCGGTCGTACCGTTCTGACGGACCCAACTCATACTCCATCCGTAAACCCAGGTTGATCGTCAATCGGTCCGTAATGCGCCATCCGTCCTGCACGAACCAACCGTAGTAGGGGTTGTGCATCGCGAAGGTGTCGTTCGTCGCCGCGGTCAGGCTATTCGGCGTCCCAAGGATGAAAGCCGCCCAGCCCAAGCCCAAGTTCGCCGAAGGCGTGAAGCCGTCATCGTTCCGTCGCGTGTAGGCATCGCTGAAAGTGAAATTACCGCTCGTATTGCCGCCGCCACCACCCGTGCGATACATGTTCCGGTTGTCAAATGCCGCTCGCACCGAATGCCGACCCATGATCTTGGTCAGCTCTAGTTTCATCGTCGTCTGACGCGTCCGCGTGAACACCGGTAGGCCGCCCGGGCTGATCGTCGAGTAACCGTTCACCAGCATCTGCGGAAGCACCGCCAAGTCACCCGCCTTGGCGTCCAAGTAACTCGGCAGCCCTAGCGTGCTCGGCTTGAACGTCCGCGCATACGGCTGCACATTCCCCTCCCGGAACTGGTTCATCGCCAGATTGAAGTTCCAAATGGTGGTCGAATTCTGGGTATAAACCACGTCTACATTGCCGCCCTTGTTGTTCCTCACCAGGCCAGCCAGATTCAACCCGCGAGCTGTCTCGTAGGTCCAATCGCCTCGATCTTCCGGTCCAAACTCGTTTCGGCTCCAGCGCCCGAACATCCGCCATTTGTCGTTGATCTGGTAGTCCACCCGGTTCGACAGCGCCATATAATCCCAGTTATACGGCGTCTGCGAAGCCAGGTAGTTATTCACCGGATCCAAGCCCGGAGCCAGAATCACGTTCGGCTGCGGAAACAGCTTCGTCACGGCATCGTAGGCCGGGTTCGCAAACCGGCTTCTCGGAATCTGATTCCCTGGAAAGGGCGTCCGCACAAAGTTGCTCGGCCGCGCCGGGTCCGGTCGCACCGTAATCGGATCATGCACAATGTAGCGTCCCGAATTCGGCAAATTCAGCATCTCGCTGAAGTCGCCATTGCGCGCCGCCAGCGTCGGCACCGTCCGGTTGAACTGGCTCGAATCCTCTACCTTCACGTCCTTGAACGCGTTGTAAGTGAAGAACCAGAACAGCTTGTTCTTGCCGTTATAAAGTTTCGGAATCACCACCGGCCCGCCCGCCGACGCGCCCCAGTTGTTGCTCCGTCCGGTCGGCTGTTTGTCCGTCGCGCGGATCTGATTCGCCCGCGCCGTGTTCCCCGCCGCCTCGGCCGCGGCGATCGTCTGAAAGTAGCGTTGCTTCACGAAAAACGGAGTCCCCTGCCAGCGTTGCTGCCAGTGCTGCCACGTCATCGTCCCGTGTAACTCATTGTTGCCCGACTTCGAAATCATCGAAATCGCCGCCCCGGAGCTCTGCCCGATCCCGGCGTCGAAGTTATTCGTTTCGACCTTGAACTCTTGCACCGCATCCGTATACGGCAAGTACGCCGCCCGCCGTCCCGGCCCCTGATTCGGCGATCCATCCAGCGACCAGTTGTTGCCGCCAATGTTCCCGCCGACGCTGTAGTCCGAGCCACCCGCGTTCGAATGCAGCGCCAGGTAGTTGTTTACTCCGCCCGTCTGAATGCCCGGGGTCAGCTTCACGAGCAGCATCGTGCTGTTGCCCATCACCGGCAGCTCCATCACAGTCTTGTTATCCAGCACCCGACCCGAACTCACCGCGTTCGTTTCGAGCAACGGAGCCTCGGCCGTCACCGACACCGTCTCAGTAACCCCGCCAATCTCCAGCTTCAGATCGACTTCCAGGCGGAACGAAACCGGCAACACGACTCCCGAGCGGACCAACTTCTTAAAGCCCGTCACCTGCGCGGTGATCGTATACGGACCGGGCAATAGCAGGTTGCCCTCGTAGTAACCCGTATCGTTCGTCTTCAGCGTCATGGCGACGCCGGTGTCATTATTGCGAATGACAACCCCGACCCCGGCGATCGACCCGCCGTTCGGGTCCAGCACCCGGCCAAACAAAACCGAGCGCGTCTCCTGCGCCCAACACGCCACAGCCATAGCCGCGCTTACCACAACCAAATTTCGGATCAAAATCACGATACCCCCGTAGACTTGGGGAAATCGTATCACATCTGATAAAGCATGTAGTAAACCACCACCCCGGTCACCGAAACGTACAGCCAAATCGGCATCGTCCACCGCGCCAATTTCTTGTGCTGCGGAATCCGATTCTTCAACGCCCGAAACAGGGTCATCGGGGCCGCAATCCCCACAAAAGCGGCCAAAACCGTATGGGTCAGTAGGATCGTCAAATACACCGTCCGAATCGGACCTTCCTTCTGGAACTTCACCGATCCCACGTTGTAGTGATAGATCAGATAGGACGTCAAAAAGATCGCCGACACGGTGAACGCCGCCAGCATCACCTTTCGATGCGCCTCCCGTTTGCCGTTCACGATCAGCCACCAGCCAATCGATAGCAGGATAGCGGCCGTCCCATTGAGTGTCGCGTTCAGTGCTGGAAGATCCCGTACGTCCATGTCCCTATTTTTCCTCTTCTACCTGCTTGATGTCGGCTAACAGCCGGTTGATGCTTTCCTCGCCCGTCGTCGGATAGTTACTCCGATAGGCCCGCTTCGAGTCGACGAGTAACAGTCGCGAGCTATGCTCCAGCTTGCCGTCGACGTTGCCCACTCGGAAGACGTCGTAAGCCAACCGGTTCAATGTCTCCACCGCGCCGGTCAAGAAATGCCAACGCGCCCCGTCGGCCCCATAGCGCTTGGCAAACGCCGCCAGCACCTCTGGCGTGTCCCGGCCGACATCCACGGTGAAGGAGACCAGATCCGCCGCGGTCTCCCTCTGCACCCGTTGTAGAATCGTGCTCTGCCGCGGGCACGTCGCCGCGCAGGACGTGAACATAAAGTTCGCCACCCAAATCTTCCCGCTCAGCCGACCGCCGTCAAACGCCGCGCCCGTCTGGTCCACCAGTTGGAACGAAGGCACCATGTTCAGCACCGGCAACGCCGTCCGCTTCGCGCAACCAACCAATCCCGCCGCCAACAAAGCTCGCCGAGTCACTTGGTACTCCGCACCGCCAGCACCGCGCCGATCCCGATGCTCGCCGCCAGCGCCCAGCAGCAATTGCCGATGTCCGGCAACCCCGGCCCCGGCGCGAGGAACTGCCGCACCAAGCTATGGGCGTAATACAGCGGGTTGAACTGCACCAGCAGCCGAACCCACAGAAAGGAAAGCACCGGGTCGAAGATCGCCCCGGACAACATCCAAGCCGGCACCAGCAGCAGGTTGATCACGGCATGGAACGCCTGCGTTGAACTCAGCTTCCAGGCGATCACGTAGCTCACCGTCGTCAGCAGCAGAGCCGTCAACAGCAGCGCCCCGGCCACCCCGGCCAGCGTCACAGCGTCATGTTGAAGCCTCGTGAAAGGTACGGCGCACAGCACGAACAGCCCTTGCAACCAGGCCAGAATCGTCGCCCCGGCCACCTTGCCGACCACAATCGAAACCCGCGGAGCCGGCGACACGAGCACCGAAAGCAGGAACCCTTCCCGCCGGTCTTCGATCAACGACATCATCGAGAACATGGCCGAAAACATCACGGTCATCGTCAAGGCACCAGCAAAGAAGTAGTCCAGATTTCCGAACCCGGACCCCACCACGATCCAGAACAGTAGCGGAGAAATCACGAACCCCGCCACCCGCGACCGCTCCCCCCAGAACCGCTGGAACTCCCGCCGCGTCAGCGCCCAAGCCGGCAGCAAGAAGCTCATCGCCCGGCCCCAGTCAACGTAGCCTGCTGAATCGCCATCGTCCCAATCCCGCCCGGCAACACGTCCGCCGCCCGAGCCGGGTCCGTCGTCCCAAACTCGACGACATTGCCGCCCACTTGGCCCTTCAACTCCGCCAGCGTCCCGCCCGTAATCACCCGCGCTTCGTGCGGCAATGTCAACCGATCACACCGCTCGGCCCCGCACAAAATCTGGTTCGACACCAGCGCCGCCCGCTCCCGCCGCGCCGTTCGGTCCAAGCCCGTAGTCGATTCGTCCAGCATCGGCTTCTGAATCGCGACCACCTCGATTACTCCCTGCAAAATCTCCGCCCTAAACCTGACTCCGTTCGCGAAGTTCATAGCCGGCTCCCCGTACTCCGCAGGAACACGTCTTCCAAGGTCGGCTTCTGAATCGCGATCGTCTGGATCACCCCCGGCAACGCGTCCGCCGCCTGCGCCGCGAACCGCGCCCCGTTCGGCGTTTCGAAACGAACCCAACCGTCGCCCACCCGCGCTTCGCACATCGGATATTGCGCCGCCACCCGCACCGGATCCGCCGTCCCAAACTCGACGACGTCGCCGCCCACCTGGCCCTTCAACTCCGTCGGCGTCCCGCCCGTCACCACCCGCCCTTCGTGCAGCAACGTCAACCGATCACAGCGCTCGGCTTCGTCCAAAATATGGGTCGTCACCAACACCGTCAACTCCCGTTCGTGCCGCAGATCCGTCAGGAGTTCGAGCCACTCCCGCCGCGCCGTCGGGTCCAGGCCGGTAGTCGGCTCGTCCAGCAGCAACACAGACGGCTGATGCAACAAAGCCTTAGCAATCTCCACCCGTCGCGCCAACCCCCCGGAGAGTTGATGCACCGGTTCGTTTTCCCGCCCGTTTAAGTGAAACTGCCACAGAAGCTTCTTACTCCGCTCGCCCAACCTCGCGCCCGACAACCCGTAAAGGTTCCCCTGCGCCGTCATGTTCTGCGCCACCGTCAGCTTTTGATCCAAACTCTGGCTCTGAAACACGACGCCAATCCGGCGTCGAATCCGCGCCGGCTCGGTCTCGCCCGCCACAACGAACCGGCCGCTGGCCGGCCTCAGCAACGTCGCCAGCACGCGGAACAGCGTCGATTTGCCGCTGCCGTTTGGCCCGAGAATCCCGTGCCACTCCCCCGCCCCGACCACCAAAGACACGTCGTCCAGGGCTCGCCGAGCCCCGTAGTCCACTCGAATCGCGTCAGCGGATACCATCAGCGCGGCCGATCGAGAATCAAAAGCCCAAACAACACCGGCAGGTAGATCACCGAAACCAGCAGGACGCTGCGCGCCCGGATCAGCGTCCGGTCATGCACCATTCGGGTGCAGTACCAGAAGAATACCAAGCCGCCGATCACCGCTCCGCCCACGTACCAGTTCCCGGTCATCGAAAGCACCCGCGGCAGCAGCGTCACCGGAATTAGCGCCAGCGAGAACAGCATCATCTGGCGAACGGTCGAAGCGCCGTCGGGCTCGACGACCGGCAGCATCCGAATGCCCCCACGCTCATAATCGTCGCGGTACATCCACGCAATGGCGTAGAAGTGAGGAAACTGCCACAAAAACATGATCGCGAACAGCGCCCACGCCTCAATCGTTAGGATCCCGCTAGCGGCGGCAAACCCGATCAACGGCGGCATCGCGCCCGGAATCGCGCCAATCGTCGTTGCCACTGGCGTCCGCTGCTTCAGCGGCGTATAGACGAACAGGTAGATGAGTTCGGTGATCAGCCCGAGAGCCGCCGTCAGAAGATTGCACCCTAAAGACAGTTGCAGATAACCGACGCACGACAAAACGAACCCAAAAATCAGCGCGTTACGCGGTGTGATAACCCCGGCCGGTATGGGCCGCTTTTCCGTCCGCCGCATCAAGCCGTCGCTCTGGTGCTCGTACCACTGGTTCAGCGCCGAAGTTCCGGAGG
>JANODS010001302.1:0-4856 GCA_031412835.1 Acidobacteriota bacterium
GCATTATGGGCATCGACCCCGTCAAAGTTGAGTATTTAACCATGGCGACTGACCTAGGTGCGCTCCATCCCTCCCAAATCCAACAGCGCGGAGAGAACCCATCCGCCGTCCGCACCAATTTTCAACTCATCGAGCAATACCACGCACTGCGCCTCGCCTAGTGTTAGCCCATCACCCGCGCCACCACGACCGTCATATCATCATGTTGCGGTGCCCCCGCCGCAAACTCGTCCGCCCCCCTCATAATTTCCGGAATCAACGCTCCTACCCCCATCCCGCGCCGGTCGACTACCCAATTGGCGAGTTCGTCCTCGCCCCACTCGTCGTCCGCGCTGTTCATCGCCTCACTAATGCCATCCGTAAATCCAATGAACAAGTCTCCAGCCTGTAACGTCACTTGACTCTGTTCGTACTCCGCCGCGCCAAACAAACCCACCACCGGTCCCCCCGCCTCTAAATGAATCCACTCTTTCCCCCGTAAGATCATTGGCGGATTGTGGCCCCCATTCACGAAATTCAACTCTTTCGTCGCCGGGTCGTACTCCGCATAGAAAAACGTTGCATACCGATTACTCGGCGATAAGTCAAAAATCAACCGATTCAAGTTCGACATCAACGACGCCAAGTTCCGATTCCCCGCCATCGTCTGTCCCCGCAGCGATGCCTGCAAACTTGCCATCAACAGAGCCGCCGGAATCCCCTTGCCCGACACATCCCCAATCGCAATCCCAAAGCGTCCGTCCGCCAATGGCAAAAAGTCATAGTAGTCTCCGCCCACCCCGCGCGCCGGCCGGCAATACCCCGCATACTCCAACCCCGCAACCTGCGGCAGTTTCTGCGGAAACAGCCGCTCCTGCACCTCCCGCGCAATCTCTAACTCCCGGCTCATCATCATCCGTTGGGCCACCTCGTTCGCTACCGAAGCCGTCAGCCGCGCATTGTCCAGCGCCAGCCCCGTCTGGGCCGTAACGGACTGCAATAATCGAATATCATTCTTCGAATACGGCTCCTCACTCCGCTTCGGCCCTAACGCCGCAAACCCCAACAGCCGTTCCTTTCCGCTCAACGGCAAGAGTAACTCCGCGTGGCGCCCCCGCAACCATTCTCTCTCTAACTCCCCCATCGGCTCTTGATACAACCAGGAACCGCGATCTTCCCAGTAAACCGACAACGCCGCCGCCCCCTTCTCCAGCACCGCCACTAATCCCCGTGGCACGGCCTCGCCCGCCGCCGGATACACCGGCACGAATCCACCCTCCTCCAGCACAATCACTAACTCCTTCACGTGCATCGCCGTCGCCACCCGTCCCCCCACCGTCTCCACCAGCGGCTTCGTCTCCACAATCATCCTGACGTCCTCGCCCAACCCCGCCAGTAACTGTTCCACGTCGTACGCTTCCCGAAAGAACCGCCGGTCAATCGCCCCTTTCGCCCAGTTCGCGCCCCGCTGTAGCACCACCACGGCCGTCACGCCCCCCGCCAGTAACTGAATAATCTTCGGCCGATTATTCGCCGGATCTTGTGCCAATTGCAGAACCGTCAATACAATCGCTACGCTGACACCAACCTGCGCGAGTCGCATCCCCCGTTGCGCCAACGCGTACTGCAACCCCTGCCGGATCACGACACTAACCCCGAACGCCCTCTGCACAAGCACCACATAAGCCAGCGTCAGCGGAAACCCCGCCATCATCACGATCGCAATCGCCAGCCCCAACTCGCTCTCCGCGCGAAAGAAAATCTGCGCTAACAGCACCAACAGCAGCGGCGTTAAGGACAACGCACTTCCCTGCAAAATAGTTCTTATCCGTAGACGTTGATCAACGTCCTTCACCACTCCGGACTTCCAACCCAGCAGGAAGAAAAACACGCTCACGGTGATCATCTGCACCGGCATCCTTACTCGCTGCAAGCCCAAAAGCCAATCCAAGATCCCACCCCTCTCCATCGAATCCGTATAGCTGAGATAAGGAATCATCGCCATCGCCGCCGCCATTCCGATCATCGGCCCGAATATCAGGTACTTCAACCACGGCCACCGTCGCTCCACCGGCAGCGCCACCGGAAAAAACCAAGCAAACGAAGCCATTCCCACCGGCCACGCCAACGCTAAAAAAGAGTGCAATACCCGCATACCAATCGACCCGCCCGCGTACTCGCCCACGTCCAAGCCATGCGCAAAGCTCGCCATCATCCCAAGGAGAAGCCAAGCCACCCCATCTCGCGGACGCATCCAAACCGTCCAAAATCCCACCACCAAACACAGCACCGGCATCGCCACCGCCACCACGCCCAGATACACCCACCGCGTCCAACGAGTCTCCCCCGCCTCACTCCTCCCCAGCCGCCAACTCACCTCGCGCGACACCCCGCCTCGGCTTACCGTCACTGTCATTTGGTCCCCCGGAAAGCGCGTCGCCATCGCCCGGTCTAACTGCGCCGTCCCGTCAAACGGCTCCCCAACCACCGCCGTGAGCCGATCCCCCGCCATCAACCCGGTTGCTTCGTCCACGCCCGCCAAGGTCGGCCACGGCGCTCGCACCCGAAATCCCAGCACCGTCTGGTTCTCAGGACGCCACAGCTTTTCAAAAACGTGCTGAATCACCCCCGCTTGATAGCCAAACAGCACCACTCCCAAAACCGCCAGCAAGATTCGCATGATCCGACATTATCCCCCGAATGCTAAACTAAAGTCTGGTGCGGAACTGTAGCTCCATCGTCGTCGCCCTCGTCCTCCTCCTCTCGGCCGTCTCCACCTCCTGGTGCGCCGCCGACTGCGCCGCGAAGGCGCTTTCCCCGTCCACCTGCCATCACCACGACACCTTCAAAGTTTGCGACGACCTCACGACCGTTGTCCCTGACGCCGCCCTCCCCGGCCCCACCTTAACCCTCCAGGACGCCGTTACCTCCGTCTTCGATTGGGCCCCCCTCAGCCACCCGACCGCCGCGGGCGTCCGCGCTCCCAGACCACCTCTCCGCCTCTGATCTGCGCTTTTCGGAAACACTGCCCCGAAACCCACGAATCAACTTATAGAGGAACATTGTATGCCCTTCGACCGTCGCGGCTTTTTAGGCCGCCTATTCGCTTCTTCGGCTGCCGCCACGGCCCCCGCCGTCGCCGCGCCCACTCTTCCTGTTCGCGTTCAAACTCCTGACCTCCCCAAGCTCCCTTACAAGCTCATCGACGGAGTGAAGGAGTTCACCCTCATCGCCGAGGTCATCCGCACCTCCATTGCCCCCGGCCGCATCATGGACGCGTGGGGCTTTAACGGCTCCATCCCCGGCCCCATGATCGAGGTCAACGAAGGTGATCGCCTCCGCATCATCGTCGAAAATCAGCTCCCCGAAATGACGGGCATTCACTGGCATGGCCTCGAACTTCCCATGGAAATCGATGGTTCCGTCGGCCTCGGCATGGACCCCATCAAGCCCGGCGGCCGCCACGTCTACGAGTTCACCCTCCGCCAAAACGGTACGTTCTTCTACCACTCTCATTTCCCGATGCAGGAAATGATGGGCCTCATCGGCATGTTCGTTGCCCACCCCGCCCAGGCTCACACCCCTGTCGTCGACCGCGACTACGGGATCATTCTCCAAGAGTGGGACCTCAAGCCCAATAATCCGGTTCCCAACTCGCTCGCCATGGAATTCAACTGGCTCACCCTGAACGGAAAAGCCGGCCCGGACACGACGCCCATGGTCGTCAAACAAGGCGAACGCGTCCGCATCCGCCTCGTCAACATGGGCATGGACCACCATCCCATGCACCTCCACGGCAATCAGTTCTTCAACACCGGCACCGAAGCCGGCCGCCGCCCGGAGTCCACCTGGTACGCCGAAAATACCATCATCGTCGGCGTCGCCCAAGCCCGCGACATCGAATTTGTCGCCAAACACCTCGGCGACTGGATGCTCCATTGCCACCTCCCCCATCACATGATGAACCAGATGGTGCCCATGGTCGGCCCCGACATGCACCACCCCGTCCATAGCAAAGTCCCCGGCTATCCCCAGGATATGTGGATGGTCGATGACGAAATCTACAACGACAAACCCGAAAATCACGGCCTTCGCAAAGGCTGGTCCGGAGCCATGATGGGCATGATGACCATGGTCCGCGTCGTCACCCCCGCGATGTACGACAAAATTGAAGCGCTCCGCAAAAATCCACCGCCCATCACCCTGCCCAAAGGCGAAGCCCACAAACACAACCACGAAGGTGCGAAGTAACATGACGTTCCTTCTCCTCGCCCTTAACTTACTCGATCTTGAGAAACTTGCCCTCGCCAACAATCCGAACTTCCAACAAGCCGAAGCGCAGGTCAAAATCGCCGAAGGCCAACGCAAACAAGCCGGCCTCTACCCCAACCCCACCATTGGCTTCAACAGCGAACACAACTCGCCCAACCCCAGCACCCGATGGGGTTCCAACGGCGGCGTGCTCGGCCAACGGATCGTCACCGGCGGCAAACTCGGCGTCGAACGCGCTCTCGCCGACCGCGAAGTCGACGAAGCGCGCGCCCGCCGAGACCTCGCCCGTCTCGAACTCTCCGGCCATGTCCGTCGTCTCTACTACCAAGCCCTCGGCGAACAAAAACTCGTCGATGTCCGCGAGCAACTTGCCAAAACCGCCACCGAAACCGCCGACATCTTCCTCCAGCTTATTAACACAGGCCTCGCCGATGAACCCGACGTTCTCACCGCCGACGTTGAATCCCAACGCGCCGCCGTTCGCCTCTCTCAGGCCCGGCAAGCCCAGGCCCGCACTTGGCAGCAACTCGCCGCCCTCGTCCAGCAGCCTCTCCCCCCCCAACCCCTCGAAGGTGATTTCCTCGCCCTCCCCGAGGTCGAAAAAG
>JANODS010001303.1:0-2170 GCA_031412835.1 Acidobacteriota bacterium
CCCCACCGTCAAGTACAGCAAAGGGTCAATCCCCTGCCCCGCCCCCCATAAATACTCCCCCAGCACCGCCCCATTCACGTCCGTATCCAACACCGCCTTCGCCCCCAACGCTTGCTCCACCCAACCCTGTATGCCAAACCCCCGCCAAGCCACCTTCGGCGTCGAACGCGCAATCCGCCCCCCCGCCAAATCCACCGGCCCGAAGCACCCAATCCCCACCCGTTTCAACCGCTTCCCTTTGAAAAACGCCGCCACCCCCGCCATCGTCTCCTCCGGCGTCGTCGTCGGAATCTCCGCCGAAATCACCGCATCCTCCGGCCCCATTCCCACGGCGCACACAAACTTCGTTCCACCCGCCTCGATTGCTCCAAACATCCCTTCTTTTATCCCACATCCGGCTCCTCGCCCTCCTCAAAAATTTCCTTGTTATTTCCTGCCTCCGTTATATAATCACATTGTTATATGCAGTCTGCCCTCGATACGACCTTTGCCGCCCTCAGCGACCCCACCCGTCGCGCCATCCTCTCCCGGCTTGCCGCCGGGGAAGCCACGGTCATGGAATTAGCCCGACCCTTTTCCATGAGCCAACCCGCCGTCTCCCGGCACCTCAAAGTGCTTGCCGACGCCGGTCTCATCCTCCGCCGCATCGACGGCTCCAAGCGACCCTGCCGCCTCGCCCCCGCGGCGATCGTCGAGACCGAACAATGGCTGGCGCAACTCCGCCAAACTCTCGAAACCAACTACTCCCGCCTCGACCTCCTCCTGGCGGAGACCCCATCTAAGGAACCTTCATGATGACGCTAACCCTCGAAGGCGACCTCCATGTCGTCGTCACCCGCCGCTTCGCCGCCTCGCCCGAAGCCGTTTACCGCGCCCACACCGAAGCCGCCATCATCCGCCTATGGATGCTCGGCCCGGACGGCTGGACCATGACCATCTGCGAACCCGCCGCCGCCCCCGGCGACAAGATCCACTTCGCCTGGAGCGACGGCCACGGCAATGGCTTCTCCCTCACCGGCGAGTCCCTCGTCATGGAACCCTTCCATCGTCTGGTTCACGTCGAACGCATGCACCTGCCGAACCCCACCCCGGACAACCACGTCGAGACCACCTTCGCCCCCGACGGCACCGGCACCCTCATGACCATGCGCATGACCCTCCCCGACGCCGCCACCCGGCAAGCCATGCTCGCCTCCGGCATGGAGCACGGTATGGAAGCCAGTTACGTCCGCCTGGAAACCGTTCTCTAACTCAAACCGGATTCTGCCGTTCCACCCACGCCGGGTGAGGGAACGTTTCCGCCGAAACGAGTAACTCCGGCCAATAACCCGCGTAATTAGTGCGAGCCATCGCGGCAGCCGTATGCTGCCGCAACCCTTCCCGTTCTCGAAACCCGGGCTCCCCTCGAAGGATCAACGAATACAGGATCATCATCCGCTCCCGCAAATACCCCCCCAAGCCAGAACGAATCTTTTCTTACCTTCGCGGCACCGGCCAGAGGCTCGTGAACGATAGGTCCGCCAGTTCATCGTCCCGGCGGTCCCGTTGGCGCAACAACTGCGTCGCCAACAATCCCGCCACGAACATAATCCCGTTGAACACGGCCTGCTCGAGTCTCTCCGCGCGGTCGCACAAACCCCAACTTCGACCAAGCGATCAAGTACTCGGGCCCCAATCTCCGCCCAAGCCGCAACATTTTCCCAGTATAGCCACCACCCAGTGTTGCTCCATCTGGTGTATCTTAAAAACGGCATGCGTCTCCCCATCTTCCTTGTACTAACCGCTTATCTCCTCCCCGCTCAACCCCTCGCCGACCGCGCCCATTCCATCCTCGCCAAAAACTGCCTCGGCTGCCATAGCCCCGCCGCCAAAATGTCCGGCCTCGATCTCTCCTCCCGCGCCGCCGCCCTCCAAGGCGGCACCCGCGGCCCCGCCCTCGTCCCCTCCCAATCCGCCGCCAGCGGCCTTTATAAAGCCGTCGCCCGTCTCTCCGGCGTCCCCGCCATGCCCGCGGGCAAGCCGCTCGACCCCGCCGACGTCGCTACCCTCAAAGACTGGATCGACGCCGGTGCCCCCAGGCACGACGCCCCCCCCGACCCCCGCGGCCAAAGGTTGTGTTTGCAGCCCCGAAAAACCCCCCCCCGCCCCCCCCCCCAAACCAACAGGTGCC
>JANODS010001304.1:0-4558 GCA_031412835.1 Acidobacteriota bacterium
GCTAGCGATCCGCACAACATCGGCTTCGCCTACGCCCGTCGCGCCGACGTCATCGGCACCGGCAAGGTTGATCGCTGCACCGCGGAACGCTGTTTCAACATCGACGATTTCCGGGTACCACAGGCCTTCTCGCCCGGCAACGCCGGTCGCAACATCCTCCGCGGACCCGGCATCAACAACTGGGATTTCTCAGTCTTCAAAAACTTCTACTTCCGAGAGGGTGTTTTCCTCCAGTTCCGCACTGAGTTTTTTAACGTGCTCAACAACACCCAGTTCGGCAACCCCAACAACAACATCGAACTCCGTAACCTTGGCGGCCGCGTCTTCAGCGCCCGCGATCCCCGCATCGGCCAATTCGGCCTGAAATTCTACTTCTAGCCGAACTAACTCCCCTTCGCTGCGCAATTCCCCGGTATTGCGCAGCAACACCGCGCGTATTACTATCGAATCATGCGCACCATCTCCCTGAAGTAGCCTGACGACCTCTTGGCCGAACTGTCCGCCCAGGCAAAGGCCAAGCGAGTCACAAAGTCATCCCTGGTGCGGGAAGGCCTAATCAGGGTGCTTTTTGAGCAATCTTCGTCCCGGCCACGATCGTGTTTCGACCTCGCCCACGATTTGGCGGGCAAGCTCATTGGACTCCCTGAAGATCTAGCGGACGATCCGAAATACATGGATGGGTTCGGCCAATGAACCGGGGCCCAACCCTGCTTGATACAGGCCCGCTAGTTAGTTTTCTCGCCACTGACTTGAGGCATCACGCTTGGGTTCTTGGTCAGTGGAAGTTGATTCCCCCTCCCATGTTAACTTGCGAGCCAATAATAGCCGAGGCCGCTTTTCTGTTGAGGCGCGAAGGCAAAGAAGCCAACCCGCTCTTCGAACTGCTTGAGCGGGGAGTTTGTCTGGTGCGACTCTCCGAGCTACACGCTAACGCAAAGGTCTTCACGCTCGATTCAGACTTCCGCCTCTATCGTCGGCACGGGAACAAAGTGATCCCTGTGCTGCTTCCAGATTGACGACGACCGCACCTCGGGGGACATCCAGGCAACGATACAATCGGGTCGAACGAAATGATTAGCGAAATCCCAAGGCCCGGCCCGAGGACCGTGACCGGACTGTGCTGCCTTCTCATCCTCGTCGCCGTCTGCGCGTTCCATTCCCGTGTCCTTTTCCAAGGCGATGTTACGTTTCCCTGGGACTTCACCGGCTACCATTACCCGCTTTTGGTGGCCTATGCCGATGCGCTTCACGCGGGCGATCTACCCCTCTGGGATCCACTAACTTACTGCGGTAGACCGCTCCTCGCTAATCCCCAGGTCGCGGGCTTTTATCCACCGATTGCGGCGGTGGCCGCCTGGGGTCGCGATGGACTCCTGACTCGTCTGGAGTGGCTTGCGGTAGGGCACGTGGCTCTCGCCGGAATACTCACGTTCTTATTGGCCCTTCGCCTCGGCATGCCGACGTCCTCGGGCCTAGTCGCCGCGTTGGCGTTTTCGCTCGGGCCGTTCTACGCCTCCCAGATGCAACACTTGGGCATAGTGATGGGAAGCCCGTGGCTCGTTCTGTCTTGGTACGCCATCTTTGGCGAATCGAGAGTTCGCATCCTGCTGCTCTCGCTCGCCTGGACCTGCTGCTTCCTCGCCGGATTCACGGCCTTTTTTCTCGTTACGGTGACCTCGACGATATTGCTCGCCGTCGTGTTCGCCCCGCGTTTCCGAACGATTCTGGACTTAGTCGCCGCAGCCGGACTTGCCGCCTTAGTTAGCCTCGCGCAACTTGGGTCTTCGTTGGAGTTACTTCAGGAAAGTGTCGCTAAGTATCGGACGGATTGGATGGGCTTCGGGGGAGGCATCCCTTTGGAAGCACTCGTAACAACCCTTGTGCCAAACTACTTCCACACGTTCGAGCCGACACATTTCAGAGGTCCCGCCGACTTGACGCAAATGTATCTTTTCTTCGGATGGTCGGCGTTGGGGTCAATCGCTTTCGGTATACGAGCGATTCCTCGTTGGCTCCTCTCGCTTTCGATTGTGTTTTCCGTGTTGATGATCGGCGAGTGGTCCCCGGTCGGGCGGCTGCTCTTCTCGATTCTGCCCACCTTCTTCCAAAGAGCCACCTACTGGTATCCCTACCTCGCGCCGTTCGCCTTGGCGATCAGCTTGGCCGCGGCGTTCGGAACCGTCCCCTTCGGCAGGAAGGCGCTGCTGGTCGCACTGATAGCGGGAGTCGAGTTGATCGCTGTTAATGCCGGCCACCCCATGAACGCGGAGTCGGTTGACCCCTTCCTCGCCGCGACCCTTGACCCATCCGCGCACCCCGCTGTAAGTGGCGGACTCGCGGATCTCCGGGCCAAGGCCGGGGAGTACCGCCTTGATGTGATCACCGATAGTCCAGCTTTATCCTCCGGCGCGCCGTTGTTCGGTTGGAGGACCGCCGGAGGTTACGATCCCATGGCCCTCGAAGGCATCATGCGGTTACGACAAAGAGTCGCCGGAGGGGAGCGCTGGGGCACTAACTACCCAATCTCGGACCCGAACGCCGTCGAGGTCGATCAGATGTCCATCGGAGTGCTGACGTCCCAAACGCTGTTGCAGGATCGTGGTCGCTTGGCCTACCTCGGCGAAGTCGCTGGCCGCCATCTCTATCGAAACCCAACGGCGCTGCCGCGTTATCGGGCGAACGGCTGTACCGTTTCCGTAACGTCGGAGAGGCGGAACCGCGTCGAACTACACCTCGACTGCCCACACCCCTTCGTTCTGGAGACCTCCGAAGCGTATTTCAACGCATGGCGCGCCGAGGTGGACGAACGACCCGTGCCGGTCTCGGTCCTGCACGGTGCGTTCCGGTCCGTCGGCGTCGATAAGGGCGTTCATAAAGTTGTTTTTTACTACTCCCTGGAGTCGCTTTACAAGTACCTCGCCGGGTCAATCGTCGGGCTATTCGTCTGGCTAGGGATGTGGATCTATCCCGCCTATCGCACCCACTGTTCCATCCATCGCAAATTTCGTTCCATCAAGTCCCGCTGATGCTCCCTCTCCCCGATGCCGTGCCCTTCCCGCGGATAGACGACGTTTTCAACCGGCACGCCCCGATCCCGCAACGCCTGGTAAATCGGCGCTGTAAAATTCATGTCGAGCGCCCCGATCTGTAGCATCGTCGGCGTTGTTATGTCCTTCAACTTACTCCAGTAAGAATGCCGGGCATAGTTGTCCGGCACCTCCCACGGCGTCCCGCCGAAATAGGTCCACAACACCTCCCGTGCCCCTTCAAACAGTCCATAATAAGCCGCCCAGTCCACTGTCGGTGCCCCCACGGAAGCACCCTTGAACCGCCGCGTCTGCGCGATCGTCGACCCCGTCAAGAACCCGCCATAGCTCCAGCCCATCACCCCTAACTTATCTGGATCCGCCACGCCACGCCGCACCAACTCATCCACCCCCGTCATCACATCGTCCAAATCGCCCATCCCCTGCGACAGCGTGTTCTTCTTTCGAAACGCCTCTCCGTAGTTCGAACTTCCCCGAAAATTCGGCGCGAACACCGCAAACCCGCTCTGCAAAAACGCGACCGTCGGATACGTCCGCCCATTCGGGAACGCCGTCAACGCAACCCCCGTCGGCCCCCCGTGCAACTCCACTAGCACCGGCACCCGCGTCCCCTGCCTATACCCAAACGGCAGCCACAACACGCCCTCTACTTCTAACCCGTCCCCCGCCTTCCACCGAACCACCTCGCTCCTTACCGTCGGCAACTCCGCTAACCCCGCGAACACCCGCGTTAACATCCGCTCCTTCCCCGCGTCCCACAACACAATCTCTGCTGGATGCGCCGCGTCCGTCTTCAGAAACACCGCCCGCCGCAAATCCATGCTGAAACTCGCCGCCCCCGCTATCCCCTCCGCCAGCCGCTCCCCCTTCCCACTAGCCACCTCCACTTGCCAAAGCTCATCCCGCGTCCCCACCCCCGCCGTAAACACCAGCCGCTTCCCGTCCCCCGACCAGGAATACGCATTCCCGTTCCGAAACACGTCCACTGGCACCCCCCGCGTCAAATACCGCACCGTCCCCCCGCCGGACGCCACCATCCCCACCTGCCGCTCGTTGAAGTAATTCAACGACCCACACTGCTAATGGAACACGACCCATCTCCCATCCGGCGAATACCCCGGCTCCCCGTCCCGACCCGGTTGCGTCACCAACGGCGTTTCCACCCCGGTCGCCAAATCCACCTCCACCAAATCCACGTGAAAGATGTCCTGCGGCTTCGGCGTCAACTGCACCGCCAACGCCGCCCGCTTCCCGTCCGGCGACACCGCGAACGAAAGCACATGCCGCCCCGCCCCGCTCACCTGCCTGCCCCCCACGTACAGCCGCCCAAACCGTCGACTCTCCCGGTTCACCTCCGGATCCGGCAACGGCGCCTCATCCGTCGCCAAATACGCCACGTCCTTCCCCACCCACGCATATGCCGTCACCCCGCGGCCCAACGCCTTCGCGCCCCCCCTCCCCCGCCCCCCCGGGAAGTAAGGCAAATGCGTGCCCTGCGGGGGCCGCCGCGG
>JANODS010001305.1:0-2877 GCA_031412835.1 Acidobacteriota bacterium
GACCACGGTCAACGGGAAGCCGGTGCTGGCCGTGACGATGGAACCCACTTGCCAACCGCCGGCGATGACATTGAGCACCGGGTTGGCAATGTTGTGGCTGCGACCCTTGCCGAAGGGCATGTCATAGAGGAGGGACGTTACGAAGCGGTGACGGGTATCGAAGGTCGACAAGGCTCTTTCGCAGCGCATGCAATAGCTGTTCTGCGGGAAGAGAGTGTCGCCGTCGTTGACGCGGATGCCGCTGGTTTCGTCGATCGACTTGGCGTAGGTGTAAGAGACGAGCGCGCTGAAGCCGCTCGAGTAACGCTTGGTCAGCTTCATGCCGAGGGAGTTGTAGTTACCCCGGCCGCCGTTGTCGACGAGCTGGATACGCCCGAAGTTGGGGTACGGAGCGCGACTGACGACCGAGCCCGTTGTTCCCGGGATGGATTCGTTGACCGCGCGAAGCGATTCAAGTTTCCGGGAGGCGGAGCCGATATAGCCGACTTCGTAGACGAGGTTTTTGTTGAACTCGCGCTGCACGTTGAACAGGTACTGCATGACGTAGGGGGTGCGGCGGTCGTAGAGGTTAGCAAAGCTGTAGGGGTTTGGCACTTGGGCGACGGCTCCGGAGATTTCGCGGAATACATTGCCCCATTGCCGATCTGGACGGTCGCTGCTCGATTCCTGCCGGAAGCGACCGGCGATATTGCGAGCCATATCGAAGCGGGGGTTGCCGGTATCTTGCGCGTAGAACATGCCAATTCCCGAACGGATGACCCATTTTTCGGAGGGATTGTAGGTGATGCCGATGCGGGGCGCGAAATCGTTGTTATCGCGTTTGACGAGTCGGTCGCCGAGGCGGCCGTCCTGAACGACGTCGATATTTGGCCAGCGGACCAAGATTCCATCGTAGGGATTAGAGCCGTTGCCTTGGCGAACGAAGACCGGGTATCGGCTGCGGTCAGCCACGTTCGGCGTGGAGTCCATGAAGGGAATCGCGACAGAGAAGAGCTTGCCGGTCGTATCCTTCCACGGGGGGGTATTCTCGTAGCGAAGGCCAAGCGAGAGGGTCAGCTTGCTGGACACTTTCCAGGAATCGTCGAGGTAAAGGACGAAGCTGGTGGCGCGGAAGCGAGCGCTGCCGATGGCGACGGCGGTTTCCCCTCGGCGCACTTCGCCGAGGAGGAAATCGGCGAAGGCATCGCCGCCGAGATTGGTGCCGGCCGGGCCGCGACGGGTGGCGTTGGGCTCAAAGCCGAACGAGCCGCGCGCGAACTGGTTACCGTCTTGATTGAACTGGTCCTGACGGATCTCGCCGCCGAAGCGGAAGCTGTGTTTGCCGCGAATCCAGGAAGTGTTGTTTAGGAACTGCACGGAGCGGTTCTTGTTTTCGTAGGGTCCTTCCGAGTCGTCCCCGATGCCCTGCCAGTTCGTGATGCCCACGGAAGGGATACCCCAGGTGATCGGCGCGCCGGTGTTGAGGCCGACGATGCCGAGTTCCTTGACAACGTCGCGGACACCGGCGAGTTCGCGGGCGGTGGAGTTGTAGAAGCGGGTCATCCCGAAACGGGTTTCGTTGACGATGTTAGGAGAGAGTGTGCGGGTGTTGCTGCCCATGTATTGCTCGACGTTGGTGAGCACTTGAGCACCGTTGAGGCGGAACCCTTCGTTGTACTGCACTTCGTCTCCCCAGCTATAACGACCGGCCCACTGCGACTTCGAAGACTCGACGAGATCCATTCTGAGAATGAACTGATCGCGGTTGATGGGAGCGCCCTGGGACTGTTGATAGTTCCGGGCGACACCGCCGAGATTGGGTTTGCGATAGAACTCGAGGAGTTTAGTTGAGAGCGGGTCAATCCGGTTGGTGGGAATGATATTGCCGGGGAAGGGGAGCGACGTGATGTCGGCACCGGTGCCGGTGCGGGTGCGGGGATCGTAGATGGTCGCGATGCCGTCGAAGTTGCCTGCCTGCATGGCGGCGGTGGCGACGGTGTAGAGCGACTGGGTGGATCGGCGCTGACGGAACGCTTCATAGTTGGCCATGAAGAAGAGCTTGTCCTTGCCGTTGAACACTTTCGGAATAATGACCGGACCGCTGAGCGTGCCGCCGTACTGATTCCACTTGAAGGGATCTTTGGGCGGACGGGCGGCGCGGAAGGCGTAGTTCTTAGCGTCGAGCTTCTCGTTGCGGAGGAACTCGAAGGCGGTGCCGTGGTACTGATTGCCGCCGGACTTGGTGAGCACGTTGATCTGGGAGGTGGCGCGGCCGAACTCAGCGGGGTAAACGCCGGTCTGCACCTTGAACTCCTGCAAGGCGTCGATGGAAGGCTGGATGACGAACGTGTTGAAGTTCGGATCCGTATTTTCAATGCCGTCGAGGGAGTAGTGATTAAATGAGCTGCGTTGACCGGCGACGGCGATGCTCTGTTCGGCGCGGAAAGCGCCTTGACGAGAGCGGGCCTGCCCAGCGGACGGGAAGCCAGTGGAGGTGTTGGGCGACAGGGAAACGAGTTGGAGATAGTTGCGACCGTTGAGCGGAAGCTCGACGATGCGCTTATTCTCGATGACGGTTCCGACGGTCGCGTTTTCGGTGGTCAGGAGTGCCACGGCACCGGAGACTTCCACCGTTTCGGTAACCGCGCCGAGGGGCAGATCAAGGTCCAAACGGACCGTGGACTGCACCTGCACTTGGACGCTGGCGGCGGTGGCGGTTTTAAAGCCTTGCTTTTCGGCGCGAAGCGAGTAGATGCCCGGGGGCAGCGAAGGAGCGCTGTAGATGCCGGCGTCATTGGTTTCAACACGACGGGTGGCATTAGTGGCAGCGCTAATAATGGTGACTTTAACTCCGGGGACAAGCGCTCCCGAGGAGTCGCGGATTTCACCGGTGATTTC
>JANODS010001306.1:0-2172 GCA_031412835.1 Acidobacteriota bacterium
CGCCACCTTCATCACCTCTTCGCCCGCCTTCACCTCCCCATTCGAAGACGCGCTCACCGGCAATCGAAACGCGGCTTTCTTCTCCACAAACCGACCCTTCGCCAGCTGGATCAAATGCCCCATCGCCCGCTCAATATACCGACCGTAGTCAAAGTCCCCACCATTGTACTCATTCGCAATTTCAATCACGCAGTTTCGAACATTGTTCGCAATCAACCAGTCCGTCGCCGCCACCGTCGCCTTGTCAATGGCCTCCGGATCCCGCAGTACCTCGTCCTGGTAGGCATAAAAATAGATCAGGTTCAAAACCATCCCCCGCTGGTCCAACTCCCGCGCCAACCGCAGTGTCCGCTCCATCCATCGAGGCTTCAAACTCCCATCCGGTTCAAACGCGCTCATCGACATCCCCTTCCCCGGTCCTAGCTTGTAAGGCCGCGTCCTCTTGATATGCTTCGTCCGCTCGTACGCCGCGTTCGCCCCCTGCAGCGAAACGCTGATCGACAGAATCCCGTGCTTCTTGTAATCGTCCAACGCCGCAATCACCCGCTCCGTGTTCTTCTCCGGGTCAAACGCCTCCTCGGTCAACCACTCATCGTGAACCACCGCCTGCGCTACCCGCACATTCATCAATCGCCCCGCCGCCTCCGGCCGGAACTGGCTCCCCGTATAGGTCTTCTTCCACGGCCCAGCGCCATCGCGCAGGTAGAAACTACGAGCCTCGTAACCCTTCCCCAACATCGCCCCGGTCGCAATCTCCACCGCCTGCCCGGCGCCGACGACGCCCATTGTCAATATCAAGATTCGTGTAAACATGACAGCCTAAAGGGTTATCAGATATATCAGGTGAATGTCAATCCTCTGCTACGCTTATCGGGTAGTGAAAAAATCAAAAAAATCGGTGCCCATCGTCGCGCCCCCCCTCTCCGCCACCGATCTGGCCTACCAAACCCTGAAGCGCGAGATCCTCTCCAACCTCCTCGCCCCAGGAACATCCATCTCCATTGAAAACTACGTCCACTCCCTCAAACTCAGCCGCACCCCCGTCCGCGAAGCCGTCCTCCGACTCGAACGCGAAGGCCTCATCGAAGTCCGCCCACGCCAAGGTACCTTCGTCGCTCCCCTCGACCTCCGCCAGATTCGCGAACTCTACGCCGTGCGCCGCCTCCTCGAAGGCGAAGCCGCCCGTCTCGCCGCCTCCCGCATCCCACGCGATCCCCTCGAAAACCTCCTTAAAGAACTCAAATCCCCCCACGATCCCCGCACCCTCTTCGAAAAAGGCCAAGCCGTCCACGCCCTCTGCGCCCAATACTGCGGCAACCAAACCCTCCGCCAAATGCTCGAAAGCGTCCAGGACCACTTCATCCGCTTCCGCTCCCTCTCCCTCCAAATCCCCGAAAAACTCCTCAGCTCCCACCGCGAACATCTCGCCATCCTCGAAGCCCTCGCCGTCCCCGATGGCGATCTCGCCCAGCAACGCATGCACCTCCACTTCGATCACGCCGCCGCGTACCTCCTCGAAACCCTCCTGAATCGCGACACCGCCGGACCTCGCATCATCATCAGCTTGACGGCCTCCTGATACTTCTGTAATATATCAGCAGCATTTCAGTCTAGGGGTTTTCCATGTCTCGATTTCTGCTGCTCCTCTGCGCGCTACCGCTCGTCTCCCTCGCCCAATCCGTCACCGCAACCCTCGTCGGTTCGGTCACCGACGCCTCCGGAGCCATCCTCCCCGATGCCTCCATCGCGCTTGCCAACCAGGCCACCGGAGAAGTAAAAACCACCCGCTCCTCCCCCACCGGCGAGTACCGTTTCACCCTCCTCCGACCCGGCCTCTACACCCTCTCCGCCGAACGCCAAGGCTTCAAACGCGCCTCCGTTCCCGCCTTCGAACTCCAAGTCGACCAGACCGCCCGCATCGACCTCCCCCTCCAACTCGGCCAAGTCACCGAAAGTGTCGAAGTCGAAGCCAGCGCCCCCCTCGTGTCCTCGGAAACCTCCTCCGTCGGCCAAGTCATCGACCAACGCCAAATCCAAAACCTCCCGCTTCGTGGCCGCAGCTTCTTCGAACTCGCCCAACTCGCCCCCGGCGTTACCCCCACCGCCCCCCATTCGGTCATCGCCAACCGACGGCCCATCCCCGGCGGACTCCACGCCCCCCCCATCCAAGTC
>JANODS010001307.1:0-3610 GCA_031412835.1 Acidobacteriota bacterium
CGAGACGCCGCCGAGCGATTGCAGGATGTTGTTGAGCAAGCGGTCAGCGCCCTTTCGGAAGACTTGTTCTTCGCGCTCCTCGGCGTGGTAACCCTTGATGACGCGGGCGCCGCCGAGGGATTCAGTGAGGCGGCCGGTGACTTCGCTCTGGATGACGCCGCGTTCCTTGAAGCCGGGCCGGAGTTTCTTGAACGCTTGCTGGAGGACGCCCGTGAAGACGAGGACGACGGCGAGGGCGACGCCGGTCATCTTGGGGCTGATGGACAGGAGCACGAAGAGCGAGAGGCCAGCGGTAAGCAGACCGCCGACGAGTTCGACGAGGCCAGTGCCGACGAGGTTGCGGACGCCTTCGACGTCGTTCATGATGCGGGAGACGAGGGCTCCGGATTTGTGGGCGTCGAAGTAGCTGATGGGGAGTCGACCGACGTGGGATTGCACTTTTCCGCGCATTTCGGCGATGAGGCGTTGGGCGGCTTTGGAGAGGAGTTGGGTGAGCGAGTAGGAGGTGGCGGCTTGAATCACGGTGGCCAGGAAGACGGCCGCGATCAGCGGTTCGAGCATTTCGTACTGCTTCTTGCCGAGGATGTCGTCGATGAGAAAGCGAGTGGACGCGGGCAGGACAAGTCCGGCGGTCCGGCTGATCACGATGAGAACCAGGCCGAGGGCGAGCGCGGCGCGGCGGGGCTTGATGAGCGCCCAGACGTCGGGCCAAAGAACGCGGAGGCGGGCCGGAGTCGGCTTCTTTACGGCGGGTTTCATTAACGATTTGATCCTCTATGGGAGAGTTTAGCGGACGGGTGCAAGTATTTTCGTCCTTTTCGGGATATTCTAAAAGGAGGTACCTAGATGAAAGCTTTTCAGTTTGTTGGACTTAGCACTGCCGCACTTTTTTCCGCATTGCTTGTGAACGGCCAAACGCCGACCCCGAAAAAGGCGGCCCCCGCGCCGGCCAAGCCGGCCGTGACGGCCGAGAAGCCCGCCCCCGCGGCAGCTCCGAAGCCCGCTGTAGCCGCGGCACCGAAACCGGCCGGAGCCAAGCCCGCCGTGGCTGCGAACGCGAGCGATCCGGTGGTGATCCAGATTGGTTCCGCGAAGGTGACCAAGAGCGAGTATGAAGGATTTCTCGCCGGATTGCCGGAGCAGATCAAGAGCCAGGCGTCTGGCCCGAACAAGAGGAAGGTTGCCGAGCAGTACGCCGAATTGAAAATGATGGCGATGGAAGCCCGGAAACGGAAGATGGACCAGGATCCGAAGACGAAGGCCCAGATGGCGTTCCAGATCGACCAGATGCTGGCATCTTCGCTGTTCAAAGAGATTTCGGACAAAGTGAAGATCGACGAAGCCGAGATCAAGGCGGCGTACGAGAAGACGAAGGGCGAGGCCGAGGAAGTGAAGGCCAAGCACATTCTGATTCGCTTTGAGGGTTCGCGTGTTCCGTTGAAGGAAGGCCAGAAGGACCTGAAGAAAGAAGAGTCGCTGGCGAAAGCGAAAGATTTGAAGGCCAAGATCGATGGCGGTGGCGACTTCGCCGCGCTGGCCAAGGCCGAGAGCGACGACGCTGGTTCCGGCGCGGCGGGCGGCGATTTGGGCTTCTTTGCCAAGGGCCAGATGGTTCCGCAGTTTGAACAGGCGGCGTTCTCGCAGCCGATCGGGAAAGTGGGAGAACCGGTGGAGAGCCCGTTCGGCTACCACCTGATCCTGGTGGAAGAGCGGCGGTCGAAGGGGCTCGAAGATGTTCGCAAGACCATCGAAGAAAAGCTGCGGCCGGAGATGGCGAAGAAGCAGGTGGATGCCATCAAGATGACCACCCCGATCGTGATTGACGAAGCTTACTTCGGTAAGTAGTCGGTGTATCCCTGGGCTCCCGGCGTGTAGAAGGTTGACGCGTCGGGAGTGGCCAGCGGAGCTTCGGAGGCGAAACGGGCGGGAAGATCGGGGTTGGCGATGAAGGCCGTGCCGAAGACGGCGGCGTCGGCTTGGCCGGAAGCGAGCAGGGCGGTGGCGGATTCTTTGGTCAGCCCGGCACCGGCGAGATAGGGGCCGGAAAACAGGGGACGGAGCACGGCGTGGAAGTCCGGGGTGGGGACGGTCTGCGCGACGTGGAGATATGCGATTCCAAGGCCGTCGATGGCGCTTACGAGCGTCGAATAGGTCTCGACTGGGTTCTCGTCGGTTAGGTCGTTGAACGGCATGGCGGGGCTGATTTTGATGCCCACCTTGTCGGCCCCGGCCACCGTGACCATGGCGGTGAGCGCTTCGACGATGAAGCGGGTGCGGTTGACGACGGACCCGCCGTAGGCGTCGGTCCGGTGGTTCGTGCTGGAAGAGAGAAACTGCATGGGCAGGTAGCCGGAGGCGGCATGGAGCTCAACGCCATCGAAGCCGGCGGCGAGAGCGTTGACGGTGGCTTGGCGGAACTCCTCGATGATGCCGGGGATCTCATCGGTTTCGAGGGCGCGGGGCATTTCGAGAGGGACCATGCCGACGCCGTCGAGCCAGGTTTTGACGTTAGGTAGGATAGCTGACGGGGCAACGGCTTGGGCACCGCCGGGGAGCAACTGAGGATGGGCAATCCGACCGCAGTGCATGAGTTGCAGGAAGATGCGGCCACCGGCGGCATGGACCGCCGCGGTGACTAACTTCCAGCCGTCAATTTGTTCGGGCGAGTAGATGCCGGGGATACGGACGTAGCCTTTGCCCATGGCGGAAGGGATGGTTCCTTCGGCGATGAGGAGCCCGGCGGAGGCGCGCTGGGCATAGTAAGTCGCGGTGAGTTCGCCGATGACGCCATCGGTGTTGGCACGGCTGCGGGTCATGGGGGCCATGACGATACGATTGGGGATCGAGAGAGTCCCGAGCGAAAGCGGATCAAAAAGAGTCGGCATAAGGTTTCTGGCGTTAGGATGCGCCAGACCGGGCCAAGGGTGCAGCTACCGTTCTTTGAGCGCGGGCGGCAGGCTGGCGGTGAACTCGAAGAGTTGGTTGCCACAGAGGACGCGCAGAAGGCCGGGCGGGATGGGCTTGCCGGCGGTGTTAAAGAACAGGGCACCGTCGGTGGTTTCTCCGGGGACGAGTTTAATTTGTACGAAGGCGATGGCGGAGGCCGCCGCCGCAGCCTTCAGCTTGGCGGATTCGACTTCGGCGAGAGCGGCGCGGCGGCGGGATTCGTAACCGGTGGAGGAGCGGAGTTGGGCGAGCCCGTAGAGGCTGGTTTCGTAAGCGCCGACGAGGCCGACAACGTCGTCGCGGCGGGCTTTGGTCAGGAGTTCCTTGACGACGATGCGCGGGGCGACGGGAGTGATCCCGGGGCCCGCGGCGGTGGGGGTCCAGGTGAAGTCTTCGGGGCGGATGATAACCGGCTGCTTGGTGCCGTTGGAGACGGCGACTTGGATGGTGGCGTACTCGCGAACCGTGGCGGGCAGATGGGCGTACATGATCGTGACGCCGTTCTTCGTGAGCGTCTGGTACCGCAGGCCGCCGGATTCGAACTCGATCACCTGCGCGGATAGGCACCGCGCAGCGAGCAGGAGAACCGAGATGGCGGCATAGCGCATTACTCTTATTATGCGCTGTGGCGGCGGACTAGGTTACCGGAAAGACGTGTTGATCA
>JANODS010001308.1:0-3467 GCA_031412835.1 Acidobacteriota bacterium
CGGGTGCGGACCTTCATGCCGGTGCGGAGGACTTCGACGGTAATTTCGTGGAAGCCGCCATCGTCGGTGTTGTTGGGTGAATAGCTGATCATGTACTGGCTATGCAGCTCTTCGCCGATGTCGGCGATGACGCGTTCGAGATCCTTGTAGGTGAGGAAGGAACGCTCGGAGCCGCCAGTGTACTTGGTGAAGACTTCGACTTGATTATCGACGAAGATGCTTTTCGCTTGGCGGAGGATTTCGACGGCGAGAGGGATGGCGTTGCCGTTATAGATGCCGGTTTGCTGGCTGATGGTTTCCGGGGTGACGAGGGAGCCGGCGGGCATGTGACGGGCTCCGGCGGGGAGGGGGTCCGGGCGCGGGACGGGGGCTTTGGTCAGGAGGCTGGTGACTAGCCGGTTGATATTGACGGAATAGAGAACGACGTTGCCGAATTGGAGATCTAGCATCGCTTGGCGGGTGGAAGCTTCGCTCTGCTTGTCTCGGGTTTCGGAGATGAGAAGAATCACTTTGCGGTGATCTTTCGGGCGGTTTTTCAGCATCCGGGCGGCGTCGATGACGGCGTCGTTCATCGCGGAGGTGGTGGAGCCGGCGTTGATTTTGGAGAGGGCCTTTTTGAGCAGAGCGCCGTCGTTCGTGAAATCCTGCATGACGCGCTTGCGATGGTCAAAGGCAAGGATGGCGGCTTGGCCTTTTTCGCCGAGGACGAGGCCTTCGAGGAGGGGGCCGATTTGCTTGATTTTGTCGAGGACCGGCTCGACAGTGTTGTTCGCTTGGATACAAACGACGATATCGAGGGGTTGGAAAGCGACCTCGACGGTGAGCTTTTGTTCTTTGCCGCGGTCGATGAGGCGGAATTCGTGGGCTTGGAGATCTGTGACGTAACGACCGTCTTTGGTGACCGTGGTGGGGGCTACAACGTTCCTGGTGAACGTGGTGAATTTTGCGAGGTCGCCTTCGGGTTCAGCCGGTGGGGGCACTTGGCCTGGCTTTGCTTGGGCGAAGACGGGCGCGCCTAAGGCGAGCGAGGAGAAGAGCCGACGGGTGACACTCATAGCTACTTCGATGTTACCGCTTTGTTTTGGGTTTCACCCGTTTCCAGACGCCGGACTTGCCGCCGGTCTTTTCGAGGAGATACACGTCTTGGATCTCGATGCCTTTATCGAGGGCTTTGGTCATGTCGTAGACGGTGAGGGCGGCGACGCTGGCGGCAGTGAGGGCTTCCATTTCGACGCCGGTTTGTCCGGCGGTTACAGCTAGGGTCGTGATGCGGATGCCGGAGGCTTCGATGACGAGTTCGACGTCGACGTTTGTGAGGGCGAGGGGGTGGCACATGGGGATTAACTCGCCGGTCTTTTTGGCGGCGAGGATGCCGGCGATGCGGGCGACTTCGAGGGGGTCGCCTTTGGGATTGGTTCTGAGTTCGTCGAGAACCTTGCGGCTCATTTTGACGAAGGCCTGGGCGCGGGCGGAGCGTTGGGTGATGGCTTTGGCGGTGACATCGACCATGCGGGCTTGCCCAGCGGAATCGTAGTGGGAGAGTTTGCTCATGTGAGGGGGAGGACCTGGATCTCTTCGCCGGGGAGGTAGACGTCGCGGTCCGGGCTGGTGACGATGAAGACGTTGGCTTGGGCGAGGGCGGGGACGTCGCCGGAGCCGGAGTATTTCGTGGGGAAGACGGCGCCGGCGCGGAGGGAGCCGGGGAGGAAGCGGGTGAGGCCGGGTTTGAGGCGGAGTTCGCTTTGGAGGACGGCGGGATAGAGTTGGGGGGCGGGGTCCGTTTGGCCGCTGAGAAGGGCGACGGCGGCGCTGGCGATGACGGCGAAGGTGACCATCGTGGACGCCGGGTTGCCGGGGAGACCGAAGAAGAATTTGCCCTTCGCCTGGCCGAAGACGAGGGGTTGGCCGGGCTGCATCTTGACGCGGGTGAAGAAGAACTCGGCACCGAATTCGGCGAGGACGATTTCGACGAGGTCGTACTTGCCGGCGGAGACGCCGCCGGAGAGGAGGAGAAGATCGAACGTTAGGCCTTCGGCGATGAGGCGGCGGGTATCTTCGAGATTGTCTTTGGCGACGGGGAGGACGGTGGGGAGGCCGCCGGCTTGGCGGACTTGGGCGGCGACGGAGTAGGAGTTGGAGTTGCGGACTTGTTCGAGAGTGGGGGTGGAGTCGACGGGGACGACTTCGTCGCCGGTGGCGAGGATAGCGACGCGGGGTTGGCGGTAGACGATGACTTGGGCGCAGCCGACGGTGGCGAGGAGGGCGATGTGGTTGAAGCGGAGGCGGGTGCCGCCGTGGAGGACAGTGGCGCCGGCGCTGGCGTCGCAGCCGGCGGGGTTCCAGTTGTCGCCGGACAGGGGTTGGCGGGTGGTGGTCATTTGCCCGTCGGAGAGCGCGGCGTGTTCGACCATAACGACGGCGTCGGCACCGGGGGGCATGGGGGCACCGGTCATGATTTCGACGCATTGGCCGGGGCGGATTTCGCCGGCGAAGCTGGTGCCGGCGCGGACTTCTCCGATGACGGTTAGGGAGCCGGGGAGGTCGGCTGCTCGGACGGCGTAGCCATCGCGGATGCTGCGGGGGGCGGGGGGATAGTCGCGGTCGGCGGTGACGTCGGCGGCGAGGACGCGGCCGGGGGCATCTAGGAGGGGGACGGTTTCGGTTTCGGCGAGGGCGGCGACGCGTTGGGTGACGGCGGCCAGGGCCTGAAGATAAGTCAAAGCTTCCACCCTTCGAGTCTAATGGAGGAGTGACGCATTTGAGTTTGGCGCGGCAATTGGCGGGGATTCGGGCGGGGGAGTGGAGTGCGCGGGAGTTGTGGGAGGCGCATCGGGGGAAGGAGGATCGGTATCGGGCCTTTGTGCGGCGGTTTGATGATTTTGTGGAGCCGGGGCCGGGGCCATTGCATGGGGCGATGTTGACGATTAAAGATTCGCTGCATGTGGCGGGGGTGCCGACGACTTGTGGGTCGCGATATGCGTTGGCGCCGCGGCCGGCGGCGGATGCGACTTGCGTAGCGCGGTTGAAGGCGGCGGGGGCGACGATTGTGGGCAAGACGAACTGCCCGGAGTTTTTGGCGAATTACGAGACGGACAACGCGATTGTGGGGCGGACGCGGAACCCGTGGGCGCTGGAGCGTTCGGCGGGTGGATCGTCGGGCGGGGAGGCGGCGGCGATCGCGGGGGGGTTGAGCGCGGGGGGCGTGGGGAGCGATGGCGGGGGGTCGATTCGGTTGCCGGCGCATTTTTGTGGGATTGCGGGGTTGAAGCCGACGCCGGGGCGGGTTTCGGCGGCGGGGCACGTGCCGGAGATTGCGCATCCCGGTGGATTGCTGGGCGTGGTCGGTCCGATGGCGCGGACGGTGGAGGATGTGCGGCTCTTATTCGAAGTGCTGGCGGGGTATGACGTGGCGGATCCCTTTTCGGTGCCGATTGAACTGCGTCGGCCCGAACTGGAAGGGGTGAAAA
>JANODS010001309.1:0-1415 GCA_031412835.1 Acidobacteriota bacterium
CCAAACGCCTTCCCCAACCCCTCCCCCACCCCCGGCGCCGACGCCGCCAGCAGTACCATCATCCCCCGCGAAATCCCAAACGCCGCCGGCAAAACCCGCCAAACATCGCCATGTACCAACACCAACCCCTGCCACCGCCAAACGAACGAAGCCACCAAAGCCAACGCCCCGTGCGCCCCAATCCGACTGTCCTTCAAAATCGCCAGCATCTTCTCCCGGCTCCGATACCCCCGCACCGCATCGCACACGTCAGCCAACCCGTCCTCATGCAACCCCCCCGTCAAAATAGCTAGCAAAACAACGATTCCTAGCGGCCCCATCGGCAAAGCCCAAAGCCCCGCCGCCCCCAAACCAAGCACCGCGCCCACCACCGGAAACGCCCACGCCCCCCGTCCCAACGGCCGGTCCGGCGCAGGGCAGGGAAGGATCGTCAGAAACTGAATCGCCTGTCTCATTTCAACCGCAACCCCGCCCCAAAAACCATAAACCACCCCTCCACCGCCCGCTCCATCGCCTCCTGATTCAGCCGCCCCGCCCGATCTCGAAACTCCCGCGCCAGCTGGTTCTCCGGCACAATTCCGCAGCCCACCTCGTTCGTCACCAACACGCAAGGCAGCTCCGAAGCCGCCATCGTATCCAACATCGCGAGCATGTCCACCTCCGCCCCCGACAACATCACATTCGTCAGCCAAAGCGTCAAGCAATCCACCACCAACACGTCCAGCGTCCCCTCCACCCGCCGCACCGCGGCCCCCAAGTCGACCGGCTCCTCCACGGTCGTAAACTCATCTCCCCGCTCCACCTGGTGCAGCCGAATCCGCTCCGCCATCTCGTCATCAAACGCCTGCGCGGTCGCCAAAAAGCCCCGCCGCGGCCCGTATCGCCGCGCAATCTCCAGAGCTTTCGCACTCTTCCCGCTGCGACTTCCGCCGCCCACTAAAATGATCATCCTAACTCTCCTAAAACCGCCGCCACCGTCCCGCTATGCGCCACCGCCACGCCCCAAGCCCCGTCCGCCATCGCCCTCTCCCGAAATGCCCGAAACCCCAAATGCGGCCGATACCGTTGATGAATCTCCGCGCTCCGCGTCGCCACCGCCGCCACCCCCCGCCCATGGCCCGCTCGCAC
Organism: Acidobacteriota bacterium; assembly: GCA_031412835.1. Taxonomy (GTDB): domain Bacteria; phylum Acidobacteriota; class Terriglobia; order Bryobacterales; family Bryobacteraceae. Next base: position 1,129 of record JANODS010001309.1, read on the forward strand.
CGCCACCTCCAACGCGTCTAGCAACGAGCCAAATTCCCCCATCTCCGCCGCCGTATACCGAATCCGCTCGAGCCCCAACGTATCTACCGCCGCCCCACCCAAGTCCACCATCCTCACCCCCATCGCCGGCCAAGCCTCGCCCAGCACCTTCAACACCCGCCCCCGCCGAGGCAAAAACGCCACCGGCTGCAGACCAAACATCGTCCCATCGCAAGCCGCCTCCGCCGCCACCACGATCGCTGCCACCTCTGCCGCCCCCATCTCCGGCCGCACCGCCCGCACCGCCG
>JANODS010001310.1:0-1564 GCA_031412835.1 Acidobacteriota bacterium
AAGCCCGCCCTTGTCGCCCAAGGCTACCTCTTAGCCTGCCTCTGCCGCCCCCAGGCCGACCTCCACCTCACGGCTCCCGGACCCGGGGCCCGCGTCCCCGCGCTTATCACCAAGCTCACCTGGCTCAGCGAAACGGTCCTCCAAGTCCGCCTCACCGCGTCTGAATCTCTCGACCACCGACCCGGCCAATATCTCACCCTGCTCCGCGAAGACGGCCTCGCCCGCAGCTACTCCATCGCCGGGCAGGACCTCGAACTCCACGTTCGCCGCATCCCCGGCGGCGCCATGAGCAACTGGCTCGCCGACGCCGAACCCGGCACCGCCGTCACTCTCCAAGGCCCCGCCGGCGACTGCTTCTACACCCCTGGCGATCTTCACCAACCCCTGCTCCTCGCCGGTGCCGGAACCGGCCTCGCTCCCCTCTACGGCATCCTCCGCGACGCACTCCGCCACGGCCATCAAGGCCCCATCTGGCTCTACCACGGCGCTCTCAACGAACGCGGCCTCTACCTCATCAGCGAACTCGAAGCCCTCGCCGCCGTTCATCCAAACTTCCACTACCGACCCACCCTCTTCCACCGCGACGGCCCCCTCCCCGAAGTCCTCTCCGCCGCCCATCCCAAACTCGCCGGCTGGCGCGGCTTCGTCTGCGGCGACCCCCAAATCGTCAATCTCCTCAAGAAACGCCTTTTCCTCGCCGGCATGGCCAGCCGAGCCATCAGCGCCGACGCCTTCCTCCCCACTACCCTTAAGTAGAGATGCACCTCACGCTCCACACCGACTACGCCCTCCGCGTTCTCCTCTACCTCAACCACTTCCCAGCCCGCCCCATCGGCACCGCCGAAATCAGCCGTGCCTTTGACATTTCCAAACACCATCTAGTCCGCGTCGTGCAAACCCTCGCCCTTCACAACTTCGTCACCGCCACCGCCGGTCGCACCGGCGGCGTTACCTTGGCCAAGCCCGCCGCGCAGATCCGCCTCGGCGACGTCGTCCGCGCCTGCGAACCAAATCTAAAAATCGTCGAATGCTTCGAACTCGAATCCAACACCTGCCCCATCGTCTCCATCTGCGGCCTGAAGTCCCCCTTGCGCGAAGCCCTCCAGAGCTTCCTCAAATCCCTCGACGCCTACACCCTCGCCGACGTTGCCAACCCCCAACAACAAAACCGCTTCGTCAAGCTTCTCAATCCTCAGTAAACTAGGTTCGGCATGAGCCAACCATCTCCCGTCCACTGCTCCGTCCCCCTCGACGCCCCCACCGGCAAACACCCCGGCCACCTCGCCATCCCCTACTCCCATAACCTCGGCGGCTGGGCCAATCTCCTCGTCCCCCTCTGCGTCATCTCCAACGGCCCCGGCCCCACCGTCCTCCTCCTCGCCGGCAACCACGGCGACGAATACCCCGGCCAAGTCGCCATTCAACACCTCTGGCGCCAACTCTCGCCCAACGACATCACCGGCCGCCTCATCCTCATCCCCACCCTCAATCCCCCGGCCTGCGCGGCGCCCAATACCTACGGCGACGTGCCGGAGACCAGCCCCTTCTGCCGCTGGATCGAGGA
>JANODS010001311.1:0-13104 GCA_031412835.1 Acidobacteriota bacterium
AGCGTCTTATCCATCTCCGCAAACGTCTGCCGATCTGTAACTAACGGCCGAGCCTTGTTAATACTCGCAAGGATAGCCCCCGACTCCGGCACGCCGTAGAAGATCGGTTGATTCAAAGTCTGCTTCACCTGATCCAACCCCGCGATCAGCCCGCTCGGCTTCTTCTGATATTTGTTGACCACGATCTTGATCTGGTCCTGCGTAAATCCCAGTCGCATTAAGTAACCCAAATACCGCTGCGCATTGCGCACGGCGGGGAACTCCTGCGTCGTCACGAGGAAGACCGACGTCGAAACCTGCAACGCGGCCAACGCCAAATCGTCGTTGATACTCCGCCCGGCGTCAATTACAATGCACTCGTACTTCTCCACTAAGAACGTAGCAAATTCGCGTAACATCGAGTCCGTGAAGTTACCTTTGTTCGCTTCCAACGAATCCGGCGGACCCACGTAATAAAATCCAGCAGGATCACGCGCCACAAACCCTTCAAACAACGATTGGTCCATCCGGTCCAAATTCTCGCCTACTTCGGACAACGTATACTGCGGTGCCGCGCCCAGCATCATGGCCACATCGTTCGCCGTCCAATCCAGGTCCAGCAACACGGTCTGCTTCTTCCGCTGCGCCTGAATCGTCGCAAAGTTCACCGCCAGCGACGTCGTCCCCACGCCGCCCTTCGCGCCCAAAAACGTATAGATCTTGCCCAACTGGCTGCCCCCGGTCATCGCCCGCTTCGGCGCCCGGTCCAACCGCATCAACGCATCCCTCAGTTCGCTCCGCTTCAGCGGCATCGTCAGGTAATCGGTCGCCCCCGCCCGCACGGTCAGCAAAATGCTCTCGCCGTCCTCGCTATAGTCCGTCGCGATCACATAAAGCTCCGGCACCGCCTGCTTCAATTTCTCCAGCGCTTTGATCCCGTTCACCGGGTCCGAGGAGATGTCCAGCAGCAGCGACGCATCCGGAAACCGTTCCAGCTCCTGCAGCACGCGGATGTACAGATTCGCCGAAACCTCAACGAATTCGGTCAAAAGTCGCGCGTTGGGCGTCGTCGCCACAGCGTCGCGCACGAGTTCGCGAAGCTGTTCATCGGCGGAAGCGATTATCAAGTTAAATGACATGCGGTCTCGATATCTCCTTACGGGGTACAGGTCCCCAGCTCGGCGTCACAGCCAGAGCTTTCGATCGGCAGAGAGGTCTGAAAATTAGGCAGGGCCACCGGCGGCAAGCCCAGAAACGCCATAAATGCACGGAATTCGTAGCCTGTAATGCGGATCGTCACCGCATCCGGCACACACTCGGTGGAACAGTCGCCACCCGCGCAATTGAAATCGGTCAACGTCCCGGTGTCGACATCACGCTGAAAATAGTTCACTTCAATCGTCGCCCCGCCCGCCTGAAACTCCAACTGGTCCAGGTTCACCGGCACATGCGTCCGCATGTACGCCCGCACATTTTCGCCGCCATTCTGGTAGCAATGCGTCGCCGCGTACCGCGCCCCGTCACGAGTCCATTCCACCACCGAATGCCAGGTCCACAGCAACTGCGCCGTGAAGATGATCATGAACGTCATCGGCAGCACCACGCCACCGGCCACGATGATGTACTCTAACGCCGCTTGCCCGCCCTGCCCGGATTGACGCCGTCGTCGCATCAATTCCCCCCTACCGGCATCCGGATCAGCGGCCGCAGCGCGAAGCTCTCCGTAGCGTTAAAAAACGGGATGTTCGGCCGCACCGCAAATCCATCGGTAAAGGACACCACAATGAAGTCCGGGTTCCGTCCGCCCTGCGCGATATCGCAGCCCGTCGACGAGCAATCGCACTCAGCCACCTGCGCCGTATCCGGGTCCACCCGCTCCACCCGAATCAGAATCCGATCCGTCGTCAAGCCCGTCACGATGTCGATGCCCCCGCTCTCGCCCGCCCCGCGCAGCGCCAACGTCTTCGCCTGTTCCAGTTGCACATCGCTCGCGTCACAATAATTCAGCCCCGGCTGATTCGCCGTATACCGAGCCACTGTCTGCAGCATCTTGTGCAGCGTGTAGTAAGTGTAAGTGATCCGCGCAAACTCGATCATGCCCCACAACAGCATCGCCACAATTGGCAAAAACAGCACGGCCTCCAACAGCGAATTTCCGCCTTGCGTCCTTCGCCGTCTCATTGGTGCAACACCACTTTCCCCGGCCCGGCCGTCTGCGTGCAACCGTCAATCCGACCCTGCTTCACCGGCACCCGGCTGCCCAGATACACCGCCGCAAATCGCCCGTTCTGGTCGCCCGCGTTGATCGTCGAATCGCCCGCCGCCGGCTCCAGCAAAAACTGCCGAAAGCCTAACACCGTCATCGTGCTGTCCGACGCCGTCTCCACAATCGGCACCGTCAGAATCCGCCGATTGTTCCCTGTGTAGGCCGTATAATCCACCACATCGGTCAAGTCCGTATCCACCGGATTCGCACCCAAAACAGTGTCCGATTCGTTCACCGCGTTGCACACCGCCGGCACCGTGCTGTTGTCGAACCGCGCCGCCAACCCACACAAAAAAGTCGAAACGTGATTCGCCACGCGGTTCATGTTGCAGCCGATCGGGGCCGCATTCACCCACACCGGTTCGTCCACCCCCACCCGCATGCAATACACCGCCGCATCCGAAGCCGGGGGCAATCCCTGCGACCCAATCCGGTAAAGCTGTGTCAGCTCATCCGCCAGAAAAGTCGCCGACTCGTTGTACCGGTTCAGCATCACATACGGAATGCGCGCCGCAGTATCGACGAGCGGCTGCGGCGTCGGTCCACCGGTGCACAGATAGCCCAGCGTATACCGCGTCCCCACCACAAACCCAAAGTCCACCGTGTCGTCAATCGATACCGCCTGCACCGCAATCGGCTCAATCCCGCAAGCCTGGCAAACCGGCGAACTCTGCCCGGCCACCGCCTGGGTCACCAAGTTAATCCGGCCCTCCTGCCCAATCGCCAGGAACCGCCAAAAAATCGTCGGAGCCTCGCCGCGCAGGGTCACCTTCACGTGTCGCGCTGTCCCGCCGCCCGCCTCGCCGCCCGTCGACCCTTCCAGTCCCAAAGCCGCCGAAGAGGCATCGTAAAACGTCAGCACCGCCCCCTCGCTGTTCAACGTGCCGTTCGTCTGGCCAATCGTCGATCCACCAAAGTCGTACTTCGTCGCCACTCCGTTGGTCGCATCAATCGGAATCTGCGCGTACGCCGTCGCGTTTTCCAGCGCCGCCTCCGTCCCGTTTAACCGTTGCGCAGCCGCCAACGCCATCGCGTTTGCCGCCGTTTTCAGCTCGTTCCGAGCCATATACAACCGGCCCAAATCCACGGCAAACCCCATAAATCCGAAAAAAACCGGGACCATCAACACCAGCAACTGCATGGACACACTGCCTCGTTCGAGGCTGCGCCGCACAATCCGGTGTCGATTACTTCTTCGGTTCCTGATGTCCACGAGGTCCGATAAACTCCGGCTTCGCTTTGCCCGCGTCCTGGGTTGCCTTCTTCTTGGGCTTCTTCAAACCCGCGTCTTTATCATCCTTCGTTACCGGCAGGAAGTCTTCCACCATGTCCGGCATCGTCACCTTCTCGCCCGCCGGTACCGGCCGAACGAACCGCGGCGTCACCACCACCAGCAGCTCATCGTTCGACTTCCGAATCGAACGGCTGCGGAAAAGTTGGCCCAAAATCGGCACGTCGCCCAGCCACTTCACCCGGCTCAAACTCTGCACCACCCGATTGTCGATCAACCCGGCCACGGCAAAGCTCTCACCGTCTTTCAGAATCACTTCCGTCTCCGCCACCCGCGTCGCCACGGCCGGAATCAAAAATCCCTGCAGCGTCACCGCGTTCGCGTAATCCAGCGCACTTACCTGCGGCCGAACTTTCAAATGAATCGCGCCCGATGCCGTCACCGTCGGCGTAAAGTCCAACTGAATCCCAAATTTCTTAAACTGAACCGTCACCACCGGTGCCGTCGCGCCGCCGGTCGATGTCGCTGTCAAAGTAGGGAACGGAAATTCACCGCCCGCCAGAAAACTCGCCTCTTTGCCTTCCAACGCCAGCAAATTCGGCTCCGCCAGCATCTGCAACAAATTCCGCGACTGCATCGCTCGAATCGTCGCCCCTAAATTCAAGTCCGGCCGAAACACAAACAAGTTCAACAAATCAGAAAAGTTCAACGTCGAGTTGCTGAACTCCTGATTCTGAAATTGCAACTGGCTGAACCGCGGCGTCGCATACTGTTGCGTCGTTCCCAGCCCCAGCATTTTTTGGTTCCGCGATACAAAGTTAAATCCCACTTCCTGCAGCGCCGACCGGTCAATTGACGCAAACTTCACTTCCAGCAGAATCTGCCGGGGATCGGAAGGCGGCGGAACCCCCAACAAATTGACAACTTTCTTCCCGTACGTCGAAGCAATCGCCTCGGCCCGTTTCGACTCCGCAACCGATTTCACGTCACCCGTCAAAACGATCGTTTCCAGGTTCCCCTGCACCGTCACCGCGCTATCGCCCACGGCATCCTTCACCGCTCTCCGAACCGAATCATAGTCCTGCGAATCGCCGACGACGTTGATGTTGTACCGCCGCGGCAACGCCCGATCTTCCCAAACGACGATCGTCGCCTTGCCGATCCCCTTCGCGTTCACCATCACTTCGCGCGGAGAAACCACCACCACATCGGCAATCTTGGGCTCCGACGCGGCTACCGTTTTCACGTCGCCATCAAACTGAATCAACTCGCCGCGACCGACCGTTAAGGTCATGTCTTTGGCCGGACCCGCCTGGCCCCACGTTTGCACGCAGAGGATGAAGAGGGATATCAAAAGGGAGAGGGGCTTCAAACGCATGGGTTGGCGGGCTATTCCTGAAAGGTCTCTTGTACGTGCTTATCGCCACGAAATACATCAACTACAAATCGAGGCTTCGGGGGCTCTTTCTTCTCCACCGGCTTCGGAGCAGCCACTGGCTTATTCGGATCAAAATCCGCACCAATCAAATTGGCCCAAGCCTTATCATCCCGAAGATTGGGAACGCCGCCCGAAGGCCGAAAACGGTTCTGCGCCTGCATCTTCAATCGCTGCGATCGATACGCCCCACCCGGGTCAATCGACTCCGCCGTCACCGATGGCGGCTCCGTCGAATCCGACTTCGACTCATCCTTCGGATTTCGCAACGCTAACGCAATGCGCCCCTGGTTCTTCGCCAGTTCCAACACCCGCGATTGCTCCGGAGTCACAAGCAGCGTCACCGCCCGGCTCTGCCCTGAGTTCACAACCGGGGCTGGCGCCGCCGACCCACCACCACCGCTCGCCGTCGCCGCGGGAGCGGTACCCGCCGGCTCCACCGACCGTCCCACGGACAACACAACGACATCTTCCAACACCGTCGTCGTCACCGCTTCCAGCATCGATCCCGGCTTCGTAAACAAAACATCAACGTGCGATCGAGCCTGAATCAGTCCGCTCGCGCTCGCCGCGTCGTTCACCGATACCGCCACCGCCCGCTTGCCAATCTCGATCATCGAAGCCACCCCGTCCGCCCCGGAAACACTCGAAAGTCGCGTCGACAGAATCGGCTCGTTCAACGTCAAAGGGTAGAGCAACGTGCGATCAATCCCACTTTTCTCGTCCAGCAATGCGCCCAACGGAGCATCTTTCTCCGCAATCGTAATCTTCTTGAAGTGGATCTTCTGCAGTCGTGTACCCGCCGGAAGACTCGCGCTAGACGCCAAAACCTGAACGAACTTCTCTTTCTTCGGAGCAACGGTCGCAGAGTAAAGGAACCAAGTCAGCAGCGCCGCCGCCACTGCCGCGCCGCCGAAAATCATCAGAAGCTTCTGTCGGTCCATTAACCTTCCTTAGTCCTTATTTCTGGTCAAACCCCGAGCGGGCGAGCCAAGTGCGAGCAAGCGGGTGAGAACGTAATAACACAGGATACCTCTAGAAGTTCCGTTCCAACAGCACAGAAACTTCATCCCGATACCGCTCCCGCCAACCGCTCTCCCGCAACACCTCCACCAGCGAGTAGCGAACCGGCAAAAGCGCGTGCGTAAACCCGTATTTCTCCAAAATCTGCCGAAAACCGGGCCGAACCTCCACCAATTTGACGTACTCCTTCAGGAACGCCGCCCCATAGTAGTCGCTCCGACCGTCGAAGTAAACCGACCGACCCTGATAGATCAGGTAGCCGCCATAGCTATCCGGGGCCAGCAATCGCGCCTCCGCCGGAATGTGCCCCATCGCGGTCGTCGGAAACTGACTCGCTGGAAAAGATGTCGGCGTCCCCAACACCGCGAGAGCAAACAAAGCCAACGCCGGCACCGCCAACGCCGTGCCGTGCACCTGCGCGTCCCATCCCCGCAACCGCCCAAAATACGCAAAAATTGCCGGCCACCGGCCCGCCAGTGCCGCCGAAATGGCCGCATTCGCCATCGGCAACCCGGCCAACGCCAAAATCGGCAGCCCCCTTGCCGAACGCAAACTCATCACCACCAATCCCAACATCCACAGCGCATGGTGCCAGCGCCCCGCCTGCAACGCACAAACCGCCCCGGCCATCACCAGCAACAACGCCAAGATGATCTGCCCCGCCCCCTCCGCGTGGAAGTTGAAGCTCTGAAACTCCGCCACCCGATCCAGCAACTCCTTGTCCTGCAAGTAGTGCCAAATGTGCACGTGCACGCCCCAGCCGTATGGATTCAACACCGTGGCCACCAACGTCCCCCCCGCCCACAGCAAACACCGCCAATCCCGCATCGCATAACAAACCAATAACGCCGGCAGCAGAATAAAACTCCCATGAAAATTGGCCCAGACCACTGCCAACGGCAACAGCCAAACATACTTGCCCCGCTCCACCCAATACAAAGCCAGCAGCAAAAACACCCAGCTAAACACGTGCGGCCGCGCCAACCAGTGCAACTGCACACTCGTCAAAAACGGCGCGGCAAACACCGCCGCCATCCCGAACGTCCCCCCCGTCGTCCAATGCAATCGCATCCAAAGCCACGAGCAAAGCCCGATCAAAGCCAAGTACAACAACGCCACGCCCCGCAGTCCAAACGACTGATGAGCCCGCGCCATCAAAACATCCGCCCCCCACTCCCACGCAAACCACGGTTCGCCCGGCTTCGAAAACGACCACGGGTCCACCGTCGGTACCGTCCCCGAGGCAAGCACCCGCTCCCCGTTGCGAATATGCCAACCCGCGTCAGAATCCCGAAATAGCTGCGTCGGCGCTTGGTACAGCAGCAGCGCGTAGAACAGCGTCACACCCACCAGCAACAGACTCAGATCAGGCAGGAGCCACCGAACCATCGCGGATGGCGAACGTGGCTCCATGCCCAAATCGAAGCTACTGGCCGGAAGCGCCGATCGAGGTCAAACCCTGGGTGATCGAAGAGTACAAACTTACGACCGCCGTCGAAAGCTGGTTCACCGTCGTGATCAGCGCCAAGCCGACCGCCGCTACGATCAGCGCGTATTCCACCAGGTCCTGGCCATCTTCTTCTTTCCAAATCCGCAGCAATAATTGTTTAATCATGGGAACTCCTATCCGTTTCATCGGGCCGCTTCCGCGGATCCTTTGTTCTGTTTCACGTCCGGCGCACCAAAAGCTACTTTAAGCCCATGGCCCACCTTTTGCCAAACCGTCGCTTGCGCCGACGGCATGCCGATGGGTTTCCCATCGGCCACCGACACCAGTCGAAGGTTCTCTAAAATCTGTGGCACATCGCGCCGATACTCCAGCGCAATCTCCATTTCTTTCCGCGCGCCCGCCACATCACCGCGTGCATACAACAGCGCTCCCACATTGCTATGGGCAATCGCCAAGTCGCTCGCCCGATGGAACTGCGCCATCGCGTCCGTCGGCTCCTTCGCCGCACTCAATTCAAGCAACGCTTGGCCCAAATTATTCCGCGCCGTCGTCGACGACGCATTGATCTCAATCGCCCGCCGAAACGCATCCGCCGCTTCGCTGAACCGCTTCTGCAACATCAGGTTATACCCTAGATTGTTAAACAGGTAGTCCTGTTTCGCGGTCACAAGGATGGCGCGTCGATGCATCCCCTCGCCCTCTCTAAGCCGTTCGGCTTCGTCCAGCAAAATCCCCGCCCACGACAGCATCTCCACGTTCGGCTTACTCTGTTGCTCCACCAATCCCACCATCAAGTCCGCCGCCTCACCCGGCGATCCCAACTTCCGCAAGCTCTTCGCCAACCGCTCCGCCGCCATCGTCGATTCCGGAAACCGCTCCACCGCAATCCGGTAGTGCTCCATCTCCAATTCGGGATACCCCATCGAACCGTACTCCGCCGCCAGTTCCAACCGCGCCGTCACATTCCGAGGCTCCGACGCAATCCGCTCGCGCAATCGCCGCACCCGAACGTTGCCATCCCCCGCGCTCACTGCGTTCAGTACCTGCTGCTGCATCACCGGCGGAAGCTTCGGCTTCTTCATCTTCGCCGCATGCTGATGCCCGCAACCCATCGCCGAAAGAAGGGCAACCAAAACAAGCGTCAGCCGGATCACTCGGCCACCTGCCGCTTCTCAATCTCCAACTCGTCGCCAACTACAGTCCCGGTCCGCGCGGCCATCCCCGCCGGCAACTCCAACACGGAGTGCGCCGTCAGGCAAAACGAAATCCGACTTCTCTTCATCTCGGGCCGAATCTTGAGCACTTTGCGTTTCTTGTTCAGATAAAGAACGTCGATCGGAAACTTCATCCCAAAGGTGTGGACCCCTTCGCAAGGCACAATCCAAAGTCCTTCACCCACCGGAAAATCGCTCCGCGGCAACAGGCCCCGTCGCCGTTTCTCGCTGGTATCCGCGATATCGGCATTCGCGGCCACACTCGTGCCCCGGGTCCGATTTGTCACTGCCAGCTTGGTAATCACGATGCGATGGATCTCCTGAACCCCTGCAAAGGGATTTTGTTGCGCCATTCACGGAAACTTTTGTGGTGCTAATGGGTTAGACTAGCGGATTCGCTTATGCTCCTGCAATCTTTACTTCTTCGTTTTTTCGCCCTCCTCCTCATTTTCAGTACTTCTGTGCTCGCTCAAACCGCCGGAGCGACGTTTGGCACCGTCTACAGCCTCGGTGGCACTCCGTCGGATATCGTCATCGACGAAGTGCGCGGCCGCCTCTACCTCGTCAGCTCCTCCGCCAACCGCGTTGACGTCTTCTCCATTCCCGAAAAGCGCGTCACCAACCGAATCTCCGTCGGCCAGTTCCCCCTCGCCGCCGCCATCTCGCCCGATAACAACTATCTCTACGTCACCAACACCCAGGGTGCCTCGCTCAGCGTCATCGACCTCGGCACCGACAGCGTTATCAACTCCATCTCCCTTCCCGCCCGCCCGGAAGGCGTCTCCGTCGGCTCCGATGGTCGAGCCCTCATCACGACGCAAGGTACCGGTGCCAACAACGCTCTCAATACTCTCCTCCTCTACGACCGAACGCAGCAAACCGGTCAGCAAGTTTACTCCGTCCCCTTCCCCCCGCCCATCACTACTCCGAACCCCCTCCCCGTCGTCTTCGCCGGGCGCCCCGCCACCGCCTTCCCCGGTCGCCTCCTGCGCACTCCCGATGGCAACTTCCTCGTCGGCATGGTCGCCATCAACCAAAACGCCAACACCGCCCAAACCACCCTCTTCGTCTACGAAGTCGCCTCCGGCACCGTCGTCCAAAGCCGCACCGTCACCGGCCAATCCACCATCCTGTCGATGGCCCCGGACGGCAGCCGTTTCATGGCCGGCTCTACCCTCTACGACACCGCCAGCCTCGCCGTCATCGGCCAGATGAGCACCGCCAATCTCCCCTTCTTCGTCGGTGCCGGCTTCAATCCCGGCTTCAATGTCCAACGGAACCTCGGCGGCAGCAGCTTCAATACCGCTGGCGAAACCATCTATAGCGCCTTCAACAACGCCGCGACCACCTCCCGCCCCGTAGCGAACGTCCTCTACGTCGCCAGCGCCAATAATCTCGGCGTCCGCCTCGGCCTCAAACTCAAGGAATCCATCCTCGGCCAAATGGTATCGAGCTCGAGCGGCGACGACCTCTGGGCTCTCAGCGAGTCCGGCCTACTCCAGCTCCCCGTCTCCACCATCTTCGATTACCCCATCCTCAACCCTGAAACCACCCAGGTCTTCCTCGCCAATGACGAGTGCAATAAAGGCACCGCCCGCGCCTTCGTTCGTATGACCAACCTCGGCAAAGGTCGCCTCAGTTACAGCATTCCCAACACCACCACCGCCCTCGTCATGCAGGTTTCCAGCGGCCTCGCGCCGTCGTCCATCACGATGACCATGGATTCTGGCCGCTCCGGCGTCGTCCGCCAACCCGGCACGAACCTTTTCATCAACGCCGGCGGCGGGGGCGGCGCACCCATCAACGTCACGGTATCCTCGAACGACGCCATCAATTATCCCAACTCGATCCGCGTCTACATGAACTATCGGGTCCGAGATCAGCGCGGCGTCATCTATCCCATCCCCGTCGCCCTCAACAACGGCGAAGGCCTTTGGGACATGGTCCTCGACGAGCCTCGCGGCAAGCTCTACATGTCCAACTCCGGCTTCAACCGGATCGAAGTCTTTGACATCCGTCGGCAGAAACTCGTCGAACCCATTGAAGTCGGCCAACTCCCCCACGCCATGGCCATGACTCCCGACGGCAGCACCCTCTATGTCGGCGATTCCGGCGGCGAGTCCATCACCGTCGTCGATCTCGAATCCCAGAAAATCTCCGGTAAAATTGACTTCCCGCCCATCCCTCGCGTCGGCGGCCAAGCCTCGATTCGGCCCCTCGCCCTCGCCTACGGCCTCTCCGGCCTGCAGTTCATGATGTCGAACGGCACCTTCTGGCGCGTCATCGGCAACAAGGCCACTCCCCGCCCCGCCAACAACATCACACCCATCGCTATCGGTGGCCCCATCTCCATGGTCGCCTCCCCCGGCGGAGAGTCCATTCTCACCATGGCCGGTAACTCCAACGCGTATCTCTACGACGCGCTGGCCGATACCTACACCGCCAGCCGCCAACTCTACGACCAAGCGCCGGTCAGCTATTTCGGTCCCGTCGCCGGTGCCAAAGACAGCACCTACTTCCTTGCCAACGGCCTCATCCTCAGCCCCTCGCTCGCCGTCATCGGCGGCAGTGAACGCCCCGGAGTCACCCAGTTCGGCCCCCCTCCCGCTCCCGGCCAGCCGCCGACTCAAACCATCGTCTCGAACGGCCAGCGCAACGTCGCCAGCCTCTACCCCATCGATCAAAAACTGTTCCTTCGCATGACCACGCCGGTCCGCCAAAATCTAACCAGCGTCACCCGCGACGACGCCCGCCCCACCCTCGAACTCGTCAACATCGAGACTGGCTCGGAAACCGTCATCGCCGTCGCCCCCGAAAACCCCGTGTTCAGCGTCTTCGGGGCCAACCGCGTCAACGTACCTTCCCGCCAACTGGTGGTCGATAGTCAGGGCAACGCTTACAGCATCGGCGTCAGCGGCCTCAGCGTCATCCCGGTCTATCCTAACGGCACCGCCCCTCGCCCGGTCATCACGCCCGGAGCCCGCGGCATCGTGAACTCGACGGATGGCAGCCAGAACTTCCGCCCCGGTTCGTTCATCACCGTTAGCGGCGCGCGTCTGGCCACCCCCGCCGTCGCCGATGCCCTCCCCGCCCCCACCGTCCTCGGGGGCTCCTGCATCGTCATCAACGAACTCCCCCTGCCCTTGATCCAAACCGCCGACGGTCAAATCTCCGCGCAGATCCCCGAGACCCTCCTGCCCGGCCCCGCCGTCCTCCAGGTCCGCAGCCTCAGCCGCGCGGAACAAAGCGATCCCATCGTCATCACCATCCGACGCTGATACAATCCCCGACGATGCTCTCCCGTCGCCTCTTCACCCTCTCCTCCTCCGCCGCCCTCTTCGCGCAACTCCCCAATCAGCGCGGACCCGGTCGCAAAATTGACGAGTACGACCCCGCCAACATAAAACTCGCGCACCGGATGCCAATAAAAAGCCTCTCCGATGACGACCTCCTCTTCCTCCAACAACTCGGCCTTCGCCACGCCCGCATCGAGTTCGGCTCCGACGCCTCCTACGACTTCATGCAGGCAACCCAAATCCGCCTCCGCCGCTTCGGCATGGAAATCTTCTCCGCCGTCGACTACAACTACCGCGAAATCGACGTCCAACTCGGCCGCGGCCGCCGCGACGAATTCATCGAAAAATACTGCCGCTTCCTCACCGATTGCGGCCGCCTCAAGATCCCCGTCGCCAACTACGACTGGCACCCCGCCAACACCTACACGACCGCCACCATCCCCTCCCCCCGAGGCTACAAAGCCCGCGAATTCTCCGAACCCGACTTCCGCGCCAAAGTCGAAAAACCAGCCTTTGATCGCGAGTACTCCGCCGATGACATCTGGGCCACCTACACCTATTTCATGAAGGCCGTCCTCCCCGTCGCCGAAAAGGCCGGCGTCAAACTCGCCCTTCATCCCGACGACCCGCCCCTCGCCAAAATGAACGGCGTCGCCAAGCTCTTCGTCCATGCCGATGGCTACGCCCGCGCCGAGAAAATCGCCGCCGGGTCCCCCGCCTGGGGCCTTACCTTCTGCATCGGCACCTGGATGGAAGGCGGCAGCCGCATGGGCAAGGATGTCTTCGAAATGATCGCCGACTACGGCCGCCGCAACAAGATCTTCGACGTCCATTTCCGCAACGTTTCGAGCCCCCTCCCCCGCTTCGTCGAGACGTTTCCTGATGATGGCTACGTCGACATGTACCAAGTCCTCAAGGCCCTCCGCCAAGTGAAGTTCAGCGGCTCCATCGTCCCCGACCACGTTCCCGAATTCGCCGGCGACACGGGCATGCGCCGCGCCGGCGTAGCCTACTGCATCGCCGCCATGCGAGGCCTCCTCCGCCGCGCTAACGAAGAAGTTGGATAGCGCTATCATCGGATTAGGCCAATATGTTGACCCTTCCCCTCGCCATCGCCAGTAAGACTGAATTCGACCAGGCCGTCTCGGAAGTCGTCCAGGAGATGGCACCCGACGTCGTCTACATTCGCCACAACATCGCCCAGGATTGG
>JANODS010001312.1:0-3043 GCA_031412835.1 Acidobacteriota bacterium
GCGGCGAAATCTTCACCCAGGAAGTCCTGACCGCCCGCGAAGGCCGCGCCGCCGTTCGCCGCGCCCTCGTCTATAAGCCCGACGTCATCAAGGTCTTCTCCGATGGCTGGCGCTACGGCACCTCCGCCGACCTCACCAGCAAGGAAGAAGGCACCCTCCGCGCCATCGTCGAAGAAGCCCACAAATCCGGCCTCCCAGTCCTCACCCACACCGTCACCGTCGATAAAGGCAAACTCGCCGCCGACGCCGGCGTCGACGCCATCATGCACGGCATGCAAGACCGCCCCTTCGACGAACAACTCATCGCCAAAATGAAGGCCGGCCAAACCGCCTACGGACCCACCTCCGCCGTCTACGAGCCCCGCATGCCCGCCCTCGACGCCCTCCTCGAAAAGGTCCTCGACCCCGCCTCGCTACTCTCTTTCAAAGGCCGCCCCGCCTTCGTCAAACCCTCCCCCGTTCGCATCCGCAAGTACGAATTCCTGACGAATAATACCACAGCCCTCTTCGCCGCCGGCGTCCCCCTCGTCACCGGCACCGACGCCGGCATCACCGGCACTCACCACGGCTGGGCCACCCTCCGCGAAATCACCCTCCTCGCCCAGTCCGGCCTCCCGCCCGTCGAAGCCATCAAAGCCGCCACTCTGAACGCCGCCCGCGTCCTCCGTGTCGACAAGGATCGCGGCTCCATCGAACCCGGCAAACTCGCCGACCTCGTCCTCATCGACGGCGCGCCCCATCAGAACATCGCCGACATCAACAAAATCCACCGAGTCTGGCTCGGCGGCGTGGAACAAAACCTCCCCGCTCTCGCCCAAGCCATCGCCGTCACTGGCCCGACTCCTCTCCCTGCCATTCCGGCCCCCTCTCTCCTCGACGACTTCGACCGCGTCGACGGCCGCAGCCGCCTCGACACCCGCTGGATCAACACCTACGAAGGCGGCCCCGACCTCTCCCGCGCCCTCTTCCAGCGCATTGCCCGGTCCTCCGGCAACTACGTCCTCTCCATCCAGGCGCAAATGTCCGAGTCCTCCAAACCCCGTGTTCACATCACACTCCCCCTCCGCCCCGGTGGCATCGAACCCATGGATTTCTCCGGATCAAAGTACCTCGAGTTCGAAGCCCGTGGCGACAGCCTCGCCTATGACCTCCTCCTGCCAACCCGCGCGAAACGCGAAACCACGGCCGCCCCGTTCACCCCCGGCCCGAGCTGGAAGAAGTTCAAAATTCCCCTCGCCGCGCTCGGGTGCCCCTGCGCCGATGCCACTGCACTTACGTTCCAACTCGCCCGCCCCGCGGGAGTCCGCACCTGGCTCGAGCTCGATAACATCCGAGTTACTCCGTAACCGTAAATTAATGAACCGTTTGCGCCCTCGATGCGTCCGAACGGGATGCCTCGCCTATTTGCACTCCTCCTCGCGTCTCTATCGCTTCTAGCTCAGGACACCACTGGCGTAGGTGGCCTCCTCGGCTCTGTCACCAATTCGCAAGGCCAGCCCGCCCCCCAAGTTAAGGTCTGCGTCGTCGATTCCACCCGCTGCACCACCTCCGATGAACGCGGACTCTTCCGCTTCCCCGACCTCCGCGCGGGCGACTATCAGCTCGATATCACTGCCGCTGGTCAGGCTGCCATTCGTAGCTCTGTTGTCTCCGTTCGCGCCGGCCTGGAAGGCAAGGTAGAGGTTGTTCTTCCCGCCCTCGGCACCGTCCAGCAGACGCTCACCGTCACCGAGTCCGTCTTCATAGCCCCCGAAGAGATCAAAAGCTCCAGCTACATCATCCAGGCAGAGGAGCTCTTCAAAGCAGCAGGCTCCCGCCAAGACGTCTCCCGCTACGTGCAACTCCTACCCGGCGTCGCTCTCGGTGCCAACGATTTCCGCAACGACATCATCGTCCGCGGCGGCAGCCCCCTCGAAAACCTCTTCATCGTCGACAATATCGAGATTCCGAACATCAACGCCTTCGCCAACTTCGCCTCGGCCGGCGGCACCACCAGCATCCTCGACGCCCAGCTCATCCGCGACGTCACCTTCCTCACCGGCGGCCAGCCAGCCCCGTTCATCAATCGTGCCTCCAGCGTCCTCCAGGTCGCTCAGGTCGAGGGCGCTCGTGACAAGTTCCGCGGCCGCGTCACCGTCGGTGACCCTGGCATCGGCGGCATCGTCGAAGGGCCAATCAACAAAGGTAAAGGCTCCTGGATCCTCTCCGCTCGCCGCAGCTATCTCGATCTGTTCACAAAGGATATCGGCATCGGCGGCGTGCCCATTCTCTACACCTACAACGCCAAGGTGCTCTACGATCTAACCCCCCGCGACCGCGTCTGGGGCGTCTCCATCTCCGGCTCCGATGATATCCGTCTCGGCCTCCGGCAGGACACCAAGCGCGATGAGAAATTCGCCGAAGAGGAGCTCAACAACCTGGATATCCGCTACGGTGGCTGGCGCTCCGCCAACGGATTCAATTGGCAGCGCACTTACGGAGCTCGCGGCGTCGGCCTGCTCGGCATCAGCCACTCGGAAGCCCGCGTCGACCAAACCGTCCGCGACCTCATCCGCAACGGCATCCCCCCGGCCACCGTCAACGTTGACGACCTCATCGCCCGCAGCCCGCTCGTCTTCCGCGAAAAGTCCCGCGAAGGCGAAACCACCCTCAAATACGACTTCACCGGCTTCGTCCCCGGGCTCGAAAAGATCCAAGCCGGCGGGAGCTTCAAGTTCTTCAACGTCAATTACAACGCCGCTTCGCCCTTTGGCTCTGAGAGCCCCTACAGCCGCGTCCGCGACGTGAATCCTTTTGATATCCGGCAGGACTTCTCGGCTCGCCAATCGAGCGCCTACGTCCAAAGCACGAAGAACCTGACGAAGCGCCTGAACCTCACGTGGGGCGGCCGCATCGACAACTACCAGTTCATCTCCCGTACCCGTTTCAGCCCCCGCGCCGGTCTGAGCTATCGCATCACCGACAAGCTCTCCTGGCGCGCCAGCTTCGGAACCTACTTCCAGCAGCCCCAGTTCCTCTTCCTCGCCGCCTTCCCGCAGAACCG
>JANODS010001313.1:0-1553 GCA_031412835.1 Acidobacteriota bacterium
GGCCAGTTAGGCACGGGCCACGGCGTGACGATCAAGCAGGGGACGACGCGGATCGACATAGCGGATCGGCCGAATTCCGAGATCGACCGCTACACGCGGTTTGGGCAGTACCTGTCGACGCTGGCGCTGCCGAAGGGGTCGTTCCCTTGCGACATCCAATACTTGGACAACTTCGCTGTGGTGGGTGCGTTGCACGGGCCGGACCGGACGAAAGGCGCGCCGATCTACCTGCTGGAGAACGACCAAGTTGTTTCGACCGTGATGGCGAAGGAAGACCTGGGTTTGGCGAACTTCCAGCATATTCACAACGCGGCGATCAAACAGATCAACGGTAAGATGTACATCATCGCCCAGGCGTGGAACCCGGGCGATTTCGCGATTCTTGAACAGGTTCAATAATTCGGCCTTGCCACTAGCGGAGCCCGGCGAGGGTCCGCTGGAGACGGTCCGCTTGGAGTTCGTGAACCGTCCGCATGACGTTGTAGGCGCTGAGTTCGACGAGGAGCCGGGTGACGGCGGCGTGTTGTGCCTCGCTGAGTTCGGCCTCGACGGCGCGCATGGTGGCGACGAGAGTCGTCTGTTGCGATTCGAGTTCGTGTTTCTCGATGACGCCGTCGGCCATGGCGGCGGCGAAGGATTCGAGCTTGGCCACTTGTTCGCCAATCACGGGGAGGGCGGTTGTTTCGTCAAACCAACTGGTTTTGGGCATATGAGTCTCCTAAGCTAATTCGATCATGCGGCGGAGCTGGGTGTAGCGCTCCTGCAACTTTTCACGGCCGCCGAAGGCGTTCATTTTCTCGGTGATCTCCGGGGGCAGGAACTGCCGGTCGGTGCATTCGAGAATGGCGGCGATTTCTTGCATTTCCTTTTCCATGCTCTGGGTGGAGGGCAGGAACTCGGCGACGGCGGTGGCGAGGGCTTCCTTCGTGATGCCCGTCGAGCCGGCGAGGAGCGATTGGCGGGCGGCTCTGCCAACGATGCCTTCGACATCGGCGCCGGAAAGCTGGCCGAGGTAGGGGATGGGCGGGAGGTCTTCGGCGGCCAAGGTCGTGTGGGCTTTGCGGGCCATGGCGAGGAACATTGCGCGGACCTGGTCGGGGTCGGCGGGGTAGAAGAGCGGGATGTGGACTTCGGCGCGGCCCTGGCGTTTGAGGTCTATAGGGAGCAGGTCGGGCCGGGCGGTGAGCAGCATCCAGAGGATTTTGCCGCGATAGCGCGTATCGCCCATCTGCGTGGCGATCATCGAAAAGACGCGGGAGCCGGTGCCGGAGTCGCCTTCTTGATCGCGGTCGCCGAGGGCGGCGTCGGCTTCGTCGACGACGACGATGACGGGGCCGAGGGCGCGGAGGAGGTTGAGGAGGCGCTCGAGATTGCCTTCGGTTTCGCCCACATATTTCGAGCGAAAATTGCGGAGGGTGACCATCGGGATGCCGATTTCGCCGGCGAGGCATTGGGCGAGAAAGCTCTTACCGGTGCCGACGGGGCCGCAGACGAGGTAGCCCATGGGGAGGGCGTTCAGGTTGCCTTGGCGGAGCAGGGTGGCGTCGTCCTGG
>JANODS010001314.1:0-3163 GCA_031412835.1 Acidobacteriota bacterium
CGTCGCCGGGTGCGGCGTCCTGGACCCAGATGGGTCCGGTGAGAGAGTGAATGCGGGTGCGGTCGATGGCTTGGTACTCGGCGAGGGTCATGGCGGGGTGGACCTGGCCGCCGCTGGCGTCCTGGCAATAGACGTGGACGACGTCGTGGGAGGCGATGTGAAGACGGGGTTCGAGAGATCGATCCCAGACGGAGTGGGTGGGTTCGGGGCGGAGGAAATGTTCGCTCATGAGGCCTTGACGCGGACGAGCATTTGGAGTTCGACGAGGGCGTGGCGAGGGAGGGCGTTGACGCCGACGGAGGCGCGGACGTGTTTGCCGTCGTCGCCGAAGAGTTGGACGAGGAGATCGGAGGCGCCGTTGATGACGGCGGGGGGGCCATCGAAGCCGGCGACGCAGTTGACGTAGCCGTTGACGGAGACGACTTCAGCGATGGCTTCGAGGGAGCCGAGTTCGCGTTTGAGGACGGCGAGTTGGGTGAGGGCGCAGGCGCGGGCGGCGTGGTAACCGTCGGTGATGGAGCGATCTTGCCCGACGGTGCCGGTGAGGACGCCGGAAGCATCGGAGGAGACGACGCCGGCGAGATAGACCATGTCGGCGACGCGCTTGGCGGATAGATAGTTGCCGCCGGGGGCGGGGGGCGGGGGTAGGGTGAGGCCCAGGGCCGCGAGTTGCTCTTCCTTCGTCATTGTTGACCAAGTTAGCACAGGGTGGAAGGCGGTAAGCTGGAGCGGTGATTACCCGGATTGTGAAGTTATTGCTGCTGAGCGCGCTGGCGCTTTTCTATACGCTGGTGGTGTTCAACAACGCGACGGATTTCGATTCGAACTACCAGTTTGTGCGGCATGTGCTGATGATGGACTCGACGTTTCCGGGCAACAAGGGGATGTGGCGGGCGGTGAATGAGTCTTGGCTGCATTTGAGTTTTTATTTGGGGATTATCGGGTGGGAGATGGTGATTGTGGTGCTGAATTGGTGGGGGGTGGCGGCGCTGTATCGGCAGTTGCGGAGTTCGGCGGAGGCGTTCAACGAGGCCAAGGGAGTGGCGATGGCGGCGGTGGCGTTGGGGATGTTGTTGTGGATGGGGGCGTTTATTACGGTGGGCGGGGAGTGGTTTTTGATGTGGCAATCGAGGGCGTGGAACGGGCAGGAGGCGGCGTTTCGGATGTTTGTGATTGCGGCGATTGTGTTGTTTTTGATTCTGCAGCCGGAGCGGGACGAGCAGCCATAGGAGGCCGTGGGAAACGACCGCTCGTTTACGGTCGCGGCTGTGTAACTAGGGTGTTAGTAAGACTTTGAGGCAGCCGCGTTCGGCGGCGCGTTCGAAGGCTTGGGCGGCGGCGGCCAGAGGGAAACGGTCGGCGATCATGGAGCGGACGTCGATTTTTCGGCTGGCGAGCAGGCGTAGAGCCGGGGAGAAGCGGCCGCAACGGGAGCCGATGAGGCTGATTTCGTTGACGATGACCGGGGCCATGTCGAGTTGGATTTTTTCGGCGACGGTGGACTTCATGACGACGCGGCCTCGGGGACGAGTCATCGCTACGGCTTGGGCGAGGCCGGAGGGGGAGCCGGTGGCGTCGACCGTGACGTCAAAGAGGCCGGTGCCGGAGCGTTGCACGCCGAGGCGTTCGGCGATGGCGATCTTTTCGGGATGGCGACCGAAGAGATGGACTTGGGCACCGCCGACTTGGAGGACTTGAGCGATGAGGAGGCCGAGTTTGCCATCGCCGAGGACGGCGACTCGTTCGCCTTTCAGCTTGCCGAGTTGCTCTTGGATTTCGCAGGCGGCGGCGACGGGTTCCGTGAAGACGGCTTCCTCGTCCGAGAGGGTGGCCGGGACGGGGAGGAGGTTCGCTTCGGGGAGGGTGAGATATTCGGCGAAGGCGCCGGGGTGCTTGACGATGCCGAGGACGGTGCGGGTGGGGCAGTGTCGGCCGAGGCCCTTCGCGCAAGTCGGGCAGTGGCCGCAGGCAAGGTTGATTTCGCCGACGACGCGGCGCCCGATCCAGGCGGGGGAGTCGGCTTGCTCGACGACGCCGACGAACTCGTGGCCGGGGCGGCCGGTGAAGCCGTAGTAGCCGCGGAGGAGTTCGAGGTCGGTGTTGCAGATGCCGGCGAGGGTGACGCGGACCAGGGCGCGGCCTTTGGGGCGGCGGGTTTGTTCAACGTGAACACGGCCTTCGGCCAGACGGACGGCTAACATTTACCGGCCTTGCGGAGGCGGGACCAGTACCACCAGTTGCGTTGTTCGAGGGGGAGATCGGGGTTTTGGGCCTGGGCGATGGCGCAGCGGAAGACGTCGAGGACGCAGGGGTCCTGGCGGGAGCCGGTTAGGCGTTGGAGTTCGAGGTAGAGCTGTAGGCCATCCTGCTGCGCTAAATGCTGTATGCTCGTGACGCCCAGGAGATCGAAATCGCGGAGCATGGCCCGCCCGATTCCCGCCAAATCCGAGAGCTTTCTCATGGGTCGAGGATAGCACTCCGAAATATACTGATAAACAGATCCGTTTATCTTGTTTTTATTGTCGGAGTTCTGTATCCTCTTTACAGGAGGCTGAATGTTCCTCATTTCGATGCTGATTTGGGCGACCGCACTGCTTGGTGCCGTCATGACGGTTTGGGCGCTGGCCTGGGCGGTGCAACGCGGAGAATTCCGCAATTTGCGTCAAGGCGCGGCGTCGATTTTTGACGCGGGAGAGCCGGTAGGGCGCCAGACTGACTTTTTTCCTGGAGGGAAGCGATGACGGGTATTCCGGAGTGAAGTGCCTCGACTATCGGAATTCCAAACCCTTCAAACCTCGAGGGATAAATGAAAATCTCTGCCAGTTGGTAAATGGCAGGCAAATCAGAATGTGGTACTTTTTGGAGAAAATGTACACGATCCGTTAATTTACGTTCGGTGATAAATTTTTTAACTTTTTTAGTGTATCCTGTTTCTCTTCCGACTACCACAAGGTGTATATTGTCGACTATTGTTAACGCTTTTACTATCAGCATTAGATTTTTACGTTCTTCGATTGTACCAATGTTTAGAAGATATTTTTCAGGGAGGAGATGTTCCGAAATCCCGCTTCAAGAAAGCGCGTGATGTCGACCGTGTACTCCAACAGCGTCGTCAAGAACGACGGCATTCTCAAATTCGAACCGGAGGACGTCGAGCCGCTCG
>JANODS010001315.1:0-1849 GCA_031412835.1 Acidobacteriota bacterium
CCCCCAGACCATCCTCAAGTCACAATCGTCACCCCCTGGGCCGCCCTCCTCCGTAACCCCCGCATGTGGTCCCTCCTCGGAACCGCCTTCGGCTCCACGCTGCTTTGGCAGTTCTACATCACCTGGTTCCCCACTTACCTCCGGGAGCAGCGAGGCATGCCTCTTACGGAGGCGTCCTACTACGCCGGCCTCCCCCTGCTCTTTGGAGTCGCCGCGACGTGGGCCGGAGGCTTCCTCACGGATCTGCTAACCCGCCGCCTCGGTCCTCGCCCGGCCCGCACGCTCATCGGCTTCTGCGGCCTCTCCACCGCCGCCGCACTCTTCTCGCTCGGCATCTGGCATCCTGAAGCCGCCCCCGCGGCGCTTCTCATGAGCTCTGCCGCCGGAGCCGTCGACCTCTATCTCGGCGCGGCCTGGTCTTCGGCGACGGACATCGGCGGTACCTCTGGCGGCACGGTAGCGGGCCTAATGAACGCCGCCTCCAACGCCGCCGGCTTCGTCGCCCCCGTCCTCCTCGGCTGGGTCCTCGACCGCACCCACACCTGGAACGCCGTCCTCTATCTAACCGCCGCCACCACCCTCGCCGCCGCCTTCCTCTGGCTCTTCGTCAATCCCCGCCGAACTTAGCCGTCACCCCAAACAAAGCCGCCCCCAGTATCTCCTCTTGCACGAGAGTCTCCCGCAGCCAGAGCACTTCCGGGTTGTTCATGTTGAGCACACGGGCCGTAACTCTGCCGATGGCGCTCAGCGGCAGAATCGCTGCTCCAAGCCGCGTGAAATGGTGATTCCAAACATCCGTTCGCGGGTGGAACAGTCTGGTGAGTTCTTCCGTGTCAGGGTCGATCCCCGCAATATTCGGACCCTTGAAGCGGTTGCGGTGAATACACGCGAGCGCCAGATTGTTCAGATCATCTGTGCCGCCATGCTGTCTCGCTATAATGTGATCGGTCTGAAAGGGTGCCGGATGCAGCGCAGCCGGTAGTTGGCAGTATTCGCAAAGCCCGGCCGCCCGATCACGAACGATGCGGATGGTCTCTGCGTCCACAGCTACTTCGGCGATTGCAAGGATTGCCTGGCTTTGGACTGCATCACCGCCAGCAGGTTACTCACGTGGATATAACTATCCAATTCAGCGGCCTCAGCGTCAGCAAGCGAGCCGCATCGCGCCATCTCACTAAGTTCGTTCATTCGTGAAACATCACGTTCATCAAATCGAAGGGTAAGCAGATAGTCGGCTGCATCGCGCGACAACTTTTCCTGCTTGGATTGGATAAGACGCGCCAATATTCCCGATTCCGAATTCTGCCCGAAAGGCTGAGTGTCGACGACCATACTAAAATTTATTCTAGCGCGGAAGTCGGCTGCGATCAGAGATACCGACGGTCCTCGTCTTCTGCCCGGCACGCCGTTCGCGCGAGGGATAGCCCTCGAAAGTCGCAAAGGAAACCGCGAACCAAACCCCGGCGGTCCGGTGCACTCTGCTATTTTTTGAATATGGCAACACGAAAAACGGCATCGGCAAGATCGGTCCGGCAAAGTGTTACGATTCCAGAGACATTCGTTGCGGAGGTCCGGCGCGCGGCCAAGGAGCAGCACATCACGATGAGCCGGGCATTGGTTGCTCTCGCGGAACGAGGCGTTCGCGCCGAGGCGGAGGCCAAGGAACACTTGAAATCCACCTATGACCGTTTTCTCGCCGAGAACGATCCAGCCCGCAAAAACGAGGCGGGCAAAGACCTAATCCGCTCGATCTTCGGGAAGGATGCCATTGCCGAAGATTCAATTCGCTAACCTTCCTCGGCCAGTCTGGCAACATCTTCTCCAACGAGTCGAGGAACGCCGCATCTCG
>JANODS010001316.1:0-4157 GCA_031412835.1 Acidobacteriota bacterium
CTTGATCTTTATGACCGGGCCTTTCGAGAACTCGGTCCTCCGGCGAGTCTCGGCATTGGGAGGCGCGGCGACTAGAATCGATAACATCTCCGAGCGGGTCAATGCCGTCACCATAGCCGCCAACACATGGAAACTCGCTTATGGCGTTGACCTGACCGACGACAATGTCTGGCGCCTGGATCTCACCCGTAAAGGTCCGGAAGCGCTGCGACAAGTCATCAGCGGAACCGCGGAAGACGAGGAAGCAAGCCCCTCTCCGGATGGACGCGCCATTGTCTTCACTTCCAGCCGGACCGGACGCCAACAAATTTGGTTGGCCGACAACGACGGAACGAACCTGAGACAGGTGACGAAACTCGAAGGGCACGATGCGGTCGAGGCTGGCTGGACGCCCAATGGGCGCGAACTTTTGATCACCGTCCATTCGCCCCACGGCAACGACCTTTTCCGGACCCCGTTCTCCGGACCCTTCGTGTTGACCCAAATTGTTGAAGACGCTGATTACCTCAGCTTCGCCCCGGATGGTCGGTCTTTCTATATCGCCCGCTACCCCGGCAACGTTGGCGAAATTTGGCGTATCCCGTATCCAGCTCTAACTCCGGCCGTCCGTTTACCGCTGCCGGGCGGTCGATACATCTCCGAATCGCCCGACGGCAAGACCCTGTACTACAGCCACCGGCACGAGGCGGAAGGGCTCTTTAGCCAACCTGCCAACCGATCTACGCCAGCACCCCATCAGGTCGTCAAGCACCTCCAGCGTCGGACGCTCTTCGAGGCCGGACGCCAGGGAATCTTCTATTTCGCCCCCCGCGTGGGCACCAAACCCGGCCTTTATTTCCTCCGTTATGGCACCACAATTCCAACCCTGCTCCATCCCTTCGAGCATTTGATTGGCTCCGGATTCAAGCTCTATCGCGATGAGAAGAGCCTGCTCTTCACCCAAACCGACTCCGATAACAACGACATCCACCTCATCCACTCGTTTCGCTAACATGCCTCTAGTCCATCTCGACCGCCTCCGCCAACTCCTCTCCGTGGCCCTCGAACTCCCTCTGGAAACCCGGTCGGCGTTTGTCGAAAACGAGTCCGCGGGTGACCTCGCGTTGCAGGCCGAACTCTTGGAGTTACTCGCCCTCCACGCGGTCGCGGACGGCTTTCTGGAACAATCTCTACCTGCCTCAATGGGTCTGCGACCCGAGACGCCTCCCCCTTTGGTCGGCACTAGTCTGGAAGGCCGCTACACCCTCGAATCGATTCTGGCCGAAAGCGGCTTCGCCACCGTTTACCTCGCTCGTGCTGAAGCCGCTGGCCGCAAACGGGTCGTCGTCAAGGTGCTCGATCAGCTCAGCCGTTCTGAGGCCGCTCGCGACTCCTTTCGAGCAGAATTGAAGGCGCTCATCGCCATCGACCATCCGGGAGTCGTCAGCGTCTTCGACACCGGCCTAACGCCCTACGGTCACCCTTACCTCGTGTTGAACTACGTCCCGGGGATCACTTTGCGCCAGGCGCTTGCCGAGGGGCCCATTCCAATGTTTCGGGCCTTGAAAATTCTTAAGGGGCTCGCCAGCGCGTTGGCCGCGGTCCATCGGGCCGACGTGGCGCATCTGGACGTAAAGCCAGAAAACATAATGCTCTCGGATCCCGGAACTCGCGACGAACGGGCCACGCTTCTGGACTTTGGCATTGCACGCCTACGCTCCGCCGTCGATGGCCTTCAAGCCGGCTCGCGGCGATACATGGCTCCCGAGCAGGCCGAAAATCCCACCATCGCCTGCGATGTCTTCGCGCTGGGTTTAGTCGCGAAGGAGATCACCGGAGGACGACTTCCTTGGGGCCTGCAAGCAGCCTTGGAGCCGGACCCAAAGCGACGGTTTCGCTCGGCCGAGGAGTTCGGAGTAGCCCTCGATCAGGTCACTCGAAAACAGGCATGGAACTGGGCCGTTGCCGCCGCCGTCGTGCTCGCGGCGGTGTTCTCAGGTTGGTATTGGAATCGCCAGCCCGAGGCGCTTTATGCCACCCCACGGCCCCTCGTCACCTCGCCCGGCCTCGAACGGCGGCCTGCGCTTTCTCCTGATGGCCAATGGGTCTATTACGCCGCCGGCCCCGACACCAACACCGATATCTATAAGCAATCCACAAACGGCGGCAACCCGATTCCCCTCGTCGTTGATGAAGCCAACGATGATCGCCCCCGCCCTACGCCGGATGGCCTGACCCTAAGCTTTCTTCGCCAAGTTGGCGTCAACGAGAGTGCTATTCTGTTACTCCCGCTCAACCCTGCCGGAGCGCAACCCATCGAACTGACGCGAGCCTCCGAAGTCGAAGACTATTCGTGGGCTCCGAATGGCAAATTCTTGATCGCTGCCTCCCGACGTCCGAATAACTTACCGAAAGGCCTCCGTCGTTTCTCAACCCTTACTCGCACGTGGTCCGATCTCTTGCTCCCGTCACTAGCCGGCACCCGCTTTCAGTATCCCGCCATCTCGCCCGATGGACGCACTCTGGCTTTCGTCTCACGGAAAGGCCGCTCCGCTAACCTCTTCACCGTCCCGGTCTCCCCGGACCTTGCATTGTTAGGGGCTCCTCGGCAAATCACCTTCCTCAACCAACGCATCGATGCCCTCCGTTGGACCCCCGACAGCCGCGGCCTTGTCTTTCTCAATGGCCCGCTCGGACTGGCCTCCCTCTGGCGCGTTGCCGCCGTAGGCGGCGAACCGGTCCGCATCAGCGCCGTCTCCGACGCCGTAAACTCCTTCTCCATCGCCAAAGATGCCTGGAAACTGGCCTACTCCATTGACCCCTCCGACGACAACGTCTGGCGCTTTCATCTCGACCGTCCCGCCACCTCCGCCAAGGAGCAAGTTGTCTCCAGCACCCGCAACGACGAAGGGGGCATCGTCTCTCCGGACGGCCGCTACCTCGCTTTCCTCTCCGACCGTTCCGGCAGTCATCAAATTTTCATCGCGGACCCCAATGGGCAAAACCCTCAGCAAATCACCTCCCTTCCCGACGCCGACGGCGTCGACGCGATTTGGACTCCCGACTCTCAAGCGCTAATTCTGAGTGTTCGTTTTCCCCAACGGATGGCCGTTCTTCGCACCCCCATCAAGGGCCCTCGGGTCCTCACCCCCATTCTCGAGAATGCCAACCTGATTCGCCTCTCTCGCGACCAACAATCGGTCTACTTTCTCCGCCAGGCACCGACCGGCGGGCCCGAAATCTGGCGCGCTCCGTATCCCGCATTCGCTCCAGCCACCCCCCTGCCGCTGCCCGGCGCCCAGCACATCGAT
This sequence comes from Acidobacteriota bacterium, assembly GCA_031412835.1. GTDB lineage: Bacteria > Acidobacteriota > Terriglobia > Bryobacterales > Bryobacteraceae. Next base: position 3,291 of record JANODS010001316.1, read on the forward strand.
GAATCGCCCGACGGCCGGTACCTCTTCTTTACTCACAATCACGAGGACGACGGCATCTTCCGCTACACCCTTCCCGCCGGACCCATCGAGCGGATCGTAGAGAAGCTTTATCGGCGAACTCTCTTCGCCGCAAGTAAACGGGGCCTTTATTACATCGCGCTCCCCCCGAAGTCCCAATTTCCCGCGCTCTATCTCCTGCCCAACGGGGCCGAACAGCCCCAACTTCTCCATCGCTTCGACCGAGAGTTCGGCTGGGTCCTCTCGCTTTCCGCCGATGAACGCAGCTTCCTCTTCACCCAGACCGATATCGGCAACAAAGACATCCAGCTAATCGACTGGTTTCGCTAGCTCGCGGTAGAGCCATAGCCGCGCGTGACGCCAAACGGTATCAAGCGTCCCGTGCGGAAGCTCCAAAATCCGCGCGATCTCCGGCATCGTAAAGCCGCCGAAGTATCTGAGTTCTACCACCGATAGCGCTCGGGCATCGAGGGCCCCTAAGCGATCCAGCGCTCCGTTCAGTTCGAGCAACGAGTTCGGGTTCTTCATCCAACTGGCTTCAACCTCTTCGATCGGCACGCGAATCCAATCCCCGCCGCGCTTCATTGCGTTGTGAGCGCGGGCGTGGTCCACCAGCACGTTTCGCATCTGGCGGGACGCATAGGCCAGGAACTGTCCCAGCGGCATATCCGGCGTCGTCCCCATAAGGCGGATCAGCGCTTCGTTGACCAAGGCAGTGGGCTGGAGAGTATGATTTTCCCGCTCCTGCTGCATCAGACGACCGGCCATCTGGCGCAACTCGGGGTAGGCGGCCCGAATCAGATCTTCATTTGTCATCCATTGACCCTTACCGCGAGGTGCAACCAGTGA
>JANODS010001317.1:0-1812 GCA_031412835.1 Acidobacteriota bacterium
GTCATGGGCGTCGCCAAGGCTGCGCTGGAGGCGTGTGTTCGCTACTTGGCCGCCGACCTCGGCCCGCGCAATATTCGCGTGAACGCCATCAGCGCCGGCCCCATCAAGACCGCCTCTGCGCGCGGCATTAAAGACTTTTCAAAGGTGCTCGACGGCGTCGCCCAACATGCGCCGCTCCGGCGAAACTGCGATCCGGCAGAAGTCGGGGACACCGCCGTGTTCCTGGGTTCCAACCTCGGTCGTGGCGTGACGGGAAACACCATCTTCGTCGACGCTGGATTTCAAATCATGGGTCTCTAGTCGAAAAATTATGATCAAAGTCGAAGGCGTAAGCAAACGATACCCGGGTCATACCGCGGTCGATAATATTTCCTTCGAAGTGGAAAAGGGCCAAGTGGTTGGCTTCCTGGGGCCGAATGGGGCAGGGAAGACGACGACGATGCGCATCTTGACGTGCTTCATGCCGCCCTCGTCGGGCACCGCCTCGGTGGCGGGCTTCGACGTGATGGACCAGTCGATGGAAGTGAAACGGCGGATCGGCTACCTGCCGGAGACCCCGCCCCTCTATCCCGAGATGGAGGTGGCTGAGTACTTGACCTTCGTTGGCAAGCTGAAGGGCATGGGCGGCAACAGCCTGCGGAAGCGGGTGGATGAGGTCTCCGAAAAATGCAATGTGGCCGACGTGCGGAACAAGCTTGTCAGCAAGCTGTCGAAAGGCTACAAGCAGCGGGTGGGTTTGGCGCAGGCCATCATTCATAACCCGGAAGTGCTGATTCTCGATGAGCCGACTTCCGGGCTTGATCCGAAGCAGATACTCGAAACGCGGGATCTGATCAAGGGCCTGGCTGGCGATCATACGATTATTTTGAGCACGCACATTTTGCCGGAAGTAGAACAGATCTGCGAGCGCGTCGTGATCATCTCGCGCGGCAAAGTGGTCGCGACCGACTCGATGGAAAATCTGACGAATCGGATGCGCGGCTCCGAAGTCATTGGCCTGACGGTCGAAGGCCAGCCGGAGAGCGGCGTAGTTCAGGAGAAGCTGGAGCGGGTGGCCGGCGTGAGTCGCGTGATCCTGAAACTGGCGCAGGATTCGTCCTGTGCGTTTGAAATCGAAAGCCTGCAAGGGCGCAATATTCGCGCGGATCTAGCCCGCGCGGTCGTCGAAGCCGGCTGGAATCTTACCGAGTTGCGGCCGGTCAGCATGAGCCTGGAAGAGGTCTTCCTGCAACTCACCGCGTCGGAGGTATCCGCATGAACAACATCCTAACCATTTGGCAAAAAGAAGTTAAGAGCTATTTTGTTTCGCCCATCGCCTATGCGCTGCTGACAATTTATGCTGTCGTCTCCGGCTTTTTTTCGTATGTGGCCGTCGGCTATTTTCTCGATCGTTCGATCGGTGCCCAAGCTGGGCGCGGAGGCCCCATGGATGTCAACGAATGGGTGATTCGCCCTGTCATGATGAACGTCGGCGTCATCTCACTGTTTCTGATTCCGATGATCACGATGCGTCTGTTTGCTGAGGAAAAGCGGTCGGGGACGATTGAACTCCTCATTACGTCGCCCATCCGCGACTACGAAATCGTACTCGGCAAGTGGCTGGGCGCGCTGACGATGTACGCCTGCATCTTGTCGCTGACGCTGGTAAACCTTAGCGTCCTCTTCATTTTTGGAAGCCCGGACTGGCGGCCTGTCGCCACTAGCTTCCTCGGCATGTTGCTCCAAGTCGGCTGTCTGCTTTCGTTTTGCTGCTTTATCTCCAATACGTCGAAGAACCAGATTCTAGCTGGCGCGGCCACCTTCGGCGTCTCG
>JANODS010001318.1:0-3118 GCA_031412835.1 Acidobacteriota bacterium
CTGCCATCCGCCAAACACGTTACCAACAGCCCGGTTCTGCAGGCCCGCCAACCCTGGCACTTCGTAGACCCATCCGGCAGTGAACAGATGCGTCAGATCGTAGGAACTCGGCCCATAATCCGACCGCAGATCAAAATACTCCTGATTTAGGGTATTGCTGTTCTCGCCCGCGAACCACGCCCCGAAATCGCCGCTGGCTGTACCCAGGCCCTTCGACCAGGTGTAATTCACATCGAAGCTCAAGTTATTCGAAAAACGCTTCTTGAGCGACGACTGCCAGGAGTAGTAAGTCAAGGTCTGCGAATTGTCAGTGTAGATCGGCTGCGAAAGATTCGGATTTGGCCGCACGCCCGTGATCCGGTCCACTCGGTTCGCCGCACGGAACATGATCAACTTGACGCCGCGCGTTCCTACAAAGCCGGTGTTCAGGACCAGCGACCGACCCAATTGGCGCTGCACGTCCAGACTAAACTGCATCGTGTATGGCGCCTGCAAATCATTGTTGAAGATCTGAAACACGTTCCGCGGGGTTGTTCCCGCCTCCTGCGACAGTTGCTGCACTTGCTGCAGGAAGTCGGCATTGAACACGGGGAACCGCACATTGAAGCGGGAGATATTGGCCGGGCTAACCTCCTGTCGCGACGGTATATTCGGGGCAATCGCCGTCGCAAACCAGCCGATCTCCGGGGTGTTGGGCGAAAACATCATTCCAAACCCTCCGCGAATGGCCGTTCTCCCTTGGCCGTCCGGATTGTAGGCGAACCCGACCCGTGGACCGAGGTTGATGGGATCGTGATTGAAGGGCTTGTCCACCGGGTTGAATCGTCCAACGCCGAAGGCTCCATCCTGGCTCATGAAGGAAGGATTGTGCAGTCCTGCAGCCGGAGTACCCTTCTTTCCCCACGAACGGAAGTTCGAGTAGAAGTCATAACGAAACCCAAGATTGAGCGTCAGCTTGGGCATTACCCGGAAGTCGTCCTGGAAGAAGCCACCAAATCCATAGGTGCGCATGTCGAAGTCACCATTGCCAAAGGTGACCGTGCCAGAAGCCGGAACGTTCCGGAGCATTGAGTCCAGCGTGGGATAAAACAAGCCTGGATTTTCGGGATTATTGCGAGTACCGACCAAGTAGTTGTTGCTACCCCCAAACTTCAGAAAGTGGCGCCCCGAGGACCGGGCAAACTTCTGGGAGATGGTGGTCATCGGTCCGCCGGACCGATTCGCTTCAGTTGTGGGACCTCCGAGTCCAAAACCCGTCGTGAATCTCGGGATGCTGCGCGCTCCGGTGAACTCCTCATCCGACCGGTTGGGATCCTTTCGGTTGAAGAGTGCATCCCCGCGCAGCTGGATGGTGCGGGTAAACCCGAAGCGTGTCTCGGAAACCCAGTTCGCCTTGTTCACTGTCTGGCTGATACTAAACCGGTTCATGCTGTTGGACCAGGACCGATCATTGTTCAGGAAGACCGAAGGGATTTCGCGGATCGGAGACCCATGGTTGAAGGTGACCGCAAGCCGACTGCTGGATGAGAAGAGGATGTCGCCCTTCAGGTCCATGTGATCGTCGTCGCGCTGGCTGGCCTGCGCGCCGCTGTACAGGCCCACTATCGCGTTTGCTGCGGTGGGCTGATTGGGAGACGGATACGCGTCCAGCGTCATCTTGTATGCCGGCACTGCCGCCAGTAACTGCGCACGAAGACTATCGGTGGGTACATTGCCCTGCACAAACGCGCCCTCCCGCTCCCTGTAGCCCTCGTACACTCCGAATATGAAAATCTTGTCCTTCTTGACGGGCCCACCGAGCGAGCCGCCAAACTGATTGAAGGTCAGGGCCGGTTTGGTGGCGAGCGTCTGCAGCCGAGCGTTGAGCACGCGGTTCCGGTGGTTCTCGAAGAGGCTTCCGTGCCATTGGTTGGTGCCCGACTTCGAGATCAGATTCACCTGTCCGCCGATGGCGTTCTCATACTCCGCCGGAATCACGCCTTTGACAGCGCTTACTTCCTGAATGCCTTCGATGCTCATGATGTCGACCAGGTTCGGAGCCTGGTAGGCGCCCGGGCTGTTCGCGCCCGTATTCCCGCTCGCGTTGGTTCCATCCAGCGACCACTGGGTTCCGTTCGTGCCAACGCCGTTCATGTTCACGCCAGTCGAACTTCCCGTGCTCGGCACCGCGCCCGGCGTAAGGATCAAAATCCGCGTGAAGTTGCGATTCTGCAACGGCAGTTCCCGGATCTCGCCCGGTTGGAACGTCTTCAGTTGCTCCGACGAAACGGTGTTGACCATGGAGCCGGAGCCCTCCACCTTCACGCTCTCCGACACCTGCCCCAGATCGAGCCGGTACGTCAGCCTCGCCTGCTGTCCGGCCGAGAGGTTGATCCCCGCCGCCGCCAGCGTCTTGAAACCGGGCGTCTCGATGCGGAGCGTGTACGCTCCCGGCGGCACGAAGGCAAAGACGAATTCGCCACCCGCGCCCGAACGTTGGACGGCAACGGCCTTCGTCCCTTCGTTCGTCAACGTGACGCTAGCGTTCGCGACTGCCGCTTCGGAAGGGTCTGTCACCGTGCCATGAAGAGTGGCGGTATTCGCTTGCGGCTGAGCAAGTGGTGGATACAGCAAAGCAAAGCCGGTCAGTAACAAAAGCGGGATGCGAACGGGTGAGGGCACATTTCGAATCATTTCGTCTGCTCCTTAGACTCGACGAATGATACAGCACCGGAATTCCCAGGTCAATCCTAGTCGAACATCCTAGTGTCTAGTTGCATAAGTTAACAATAGTATTGCGTAGTTGGCTCCCCTTCACCTCGCGCTTACGCCAGTGAAAGGGCTTAGGGTGTTCATTGGTCTTAGCGACAAATGCTTCAATGGCCGAACGCAATTGATCTTTGCTGGAGAGACTTCCGCCGCGAAGCGCCTTACGGGTTAGCAGCCCGAACCAGATCTCGATCTGATTGAGCCAACTGGCCGAGTTGGGCGTAAAGTGAAAACGGACCCGGCCCTCGTACTTGGCGAGCCAGTCATCATTCCGTTTGTGGGTGCAGTAGTTGTCCAAGATCACATGGATCTCTTTGTCGGAGGGCAGTTCGGCAACCACACCGTCGAGGAACCGGCGGAAATCCTCACG
>JANODS010001319.1:0-7413 GCA_031412835.1 Acidobacteriota bacterium
CATAAGATCGTGTTCGGCCGAATACTTCGGGGCTTGGCCCGAGCGAATAATGGCCGCCATTTCGCGGAAGTCGGGGGTATACGGCAGGCCGGGCGGGTCCGGCGGAATCAGCGATTGCTCGCCCGCCTTGTAAGGGCCCGCTGCGGCCTTCAACAGGACGGTGAGCCGGGCGGGTGCGAACGGAGAAGCCTTCGCCGAACCGTTCGTGCCGATCACTTCGACATACCGGTGCTGATTGCCGTGGGGGTCGAAGCCGCCCATCGAAATTTCGGCCAACGCGCTCGGATATTCGAGGACCACGAGGTTGTTGTCGGCCAGGCCGTCGTTGATCGGCCCGTGATGGTGAAGGAAACCATGCACCCGCGTGGGCTTGCCCAGCAGCGCCGTGGCCCGGTCAATCAGGTGGCAACCTTCCGAAAACATCATGCCGCCCTTGTATCGGGCCAGGTGCCGCCGCTCCTCGGCCAGGATCGGCTTTTCGATCGAAGCCCGAAAGCGGTGCACCTCGCCGAGCCAGCCCTGCCGGGCGGCCGCGAGCACGGCTTCCATCGCCGGATGGTAACGCCATTGGTAGCCCATTTGAACGACGAGGCTGCGACTCTTCGCTTCGGCCAGCAGCCTCCGAAGCCCAGGCAGGTCGGCCCCCGGCGGCTTGTCGAGATGCACGAATTTTCCGGCGTCAATCGCGCGTTGCGCGAACGCGAGGTTCTCGGTCGCGCCCGCGAATTCCACCGCGATCAGTTCAATCGAAGGGTCGCGAAGCCAAGCCTCCGACGGCTCCGGCGAAGCCCCGACGAAGTCGTATTCGGCCATGCTCTCGAGCGCCTTCTGCTTGCTCGATGCGTGGCCGTGCCCCGTGCCGACCATGGCGACCCGAATCGGTTTGACGGCGAAAAGCGGAGCGGCAAGTAGCGTGCGGCGGGTCATGTTACGGTGCCAGAATCTGAATCAGTTCGGTAGCACCATCGGCCACAATGTCGAGTTCTGCCTTGCCCTGCACGAAGATCGTATCTCGCTCTCCTGCTTTAAACTCGTTCGCCCGGATCGCCCCGCGCCAGACAAACAAAACGCCCTCCGCGCCATCGGCAAAAGCGAGATGAAACTTCTCGCCCGGCTTCAGCTTGCGATGAGTTCCCGTGGCCCGCAGCGAACCCTCCGTCGGCCCCGAAAACATCCCATTCTTCTTTCCGAAATTCACATATTTCACGGCGTTGGCAGTGATGAGCCCCTTCGGCGCAATGCCCGTCTTCTTCGAATCGCGCGCCCCGCTATACAGAATCAAATCGGGCGGATTCTGAAAGCTGATCATCGTCGCTTCTTTATTTCCCGCCGTTACGGTGCCATGGATCTGCCCGGTCGGAACGAACGCGCATTGGCCGCTTTTGAAGAGCCGAAGCGAGTCGCCCTGCCGCAGGTTCACCTCGCCGTCCAGCACCAGAATCGTGTCGTCCGAGTAGTCATGAACATGCTGCGCGAACTCGGCCCCGGGCTTCGATACCGACAGATTCAGCGTCGTCTTCTTAGCGCCCAAACCAGGATGAACAATCCGCCGAGAGGTCACATCGCCCATCCGAAACGGGTCGCTCTCCGCAAACCGGATCACACGAATATTTTCCGCCGCCAAGGGCAAGACGGCCAAGCTGAAAGCGACAAGACGAAGGGACATCGGAAGCAATGATATAACAGGGCGGATGCTACGGAGAACTGTGTTGACGCTGCCCCTGGCGGCTTGGGCCAAGCCGTTACCCCTGCGGCTGTCGATTCGCGTCGAACCGCTTTTCCCCGAAATGTCCCTCGACGCCCAGCTTGAAAAGGTAGCCGCGGCGGGCTACCCCGGCTTCGAGTTCGGCGATTGGCGCGCGTCCGAACCCGGCGCGATCACGCGGCGGATGCATCGGCTCAAGCTCGAATGCGTCTGTTTGGTAGGAAACAAGGGCGTAAACCCGAAGGGCATGGGCCTCTGCGACCCCGCCGAACGCGCCGGCTTCCTGGCCGAAATTCAAGCCTCCGCCGAAGCCTGCGAGCGCTTCGAGACCAAGCAGATGGTGGTCCTCAGCGGCTTCAAAGTGCCCGGCCATTCGCGCGAGCAGCAGCGGGCCAGCGTCGTCGAAGGCCTGAAGCGCGCGCATGATATCGTGGCCCGGCGCGGCATCACGATGATCGTCGAGGTCATCAACACCCTCGCCAAAATCGAGCCGCTCAACCCCAAGGGCAACAACCACGCCGACTACTTTCTCGACCGCACCCCGGAAGCCTTCGCCATCGTCGGCGAGACCGGCAGCCCCTTCGTGAAAATCCTCTACGACCTCTATCACGTGCAGATTATGGAAGGAAATCTCATCGAGACCATCCGCGCCAACCTGCCCGCCATCGGCCACGTCCACGTCGCCGACGTCCCCGGTCGCCAGGAACCCGGCACCGGCGAGATCCATTTTCCGAATGTCCTGCGGGCCCTGCGAGACCTGCGCTACCCGGGCTACGTCGGCATGGAATACATCCCCTCGAAGGACGCCATGGTCACGTTGCGAAACGTCCGCCAAATGGTCGAGCGGTTGTGAGAAGCTGACAGGCAATGGCTATTACTCGGCGATATTTCTTCCAGGGCTCGTTGTTCGCGGGCACCGTGCCGTTAGGCGGATTTGGCAGCGTGGCCTCTCTCCAAGCGCTCGGATACAAGTCCCCGAACGAAAAGTTGAACATCGCCGCCATCGGTGCAGGCGGCAAGGGCTACACCGATATCGTCGGCTGCGGCTCTGAGAACATCGTCGCGCTCGCCGACCCCGACGACGAGCGCGGATCCCGTGGCTTCAAGCTCCACGAGAAGGCGCCGCGGTATAAAGACTTCCGACGGATGCTCGACAAAGAGCTGAAAAACATCGACGCCGTCACCGTCTCCACCCCCGATCATATGCATGGCATGGCCGCCATGTGGGCCATGTCGCGGGGCAAACACGTTTACTGCCAGAAGCCGTTGACGCGCACAGTATGGGAAGCGTCGGAGTTGACCAAGGCCGCCGCCAAGTACGGCGTCGCCACGCAGATGGGGAACCAAGGCTACTCCAATGATGGCGCGCGCGAGTGCGCTGAGATGGTCTGGAGCGGAGAGATCGGCCAAGTGAAAGAGGTTCATGCCTGGACCAACCGGCCCGTGAAATATTGGCCGCAAGGGCCGGAGGTGATCCCGAAGCCCTCCTCTGTGCCCTCGACCCTGGACTGGGACTTATGGCTCGGCGTCGCCGCCGATCGGCCCTTCAGTTCGGCCTACGCCCCGCGCACCTGCCGCGGCTTTCCCGACTTCGGCTGCGGAGCCATCGGCGACATGGCCTGCCACATCATGGGCACCCCGAACATGGCCCTCCGCCTCACGGCACCCACCAGCGTCGAATGCCTCAAACAAGTGGGCAAAGGCCCCCATACCTTCCCCCAGCAGGCTGTTATTCGCTTCGATTTTCCCGCCCGTGGAGCCATGGGCCCGGTGCAGGTCTACTGGCATGACGGGCTCGCTGAAGCCCCGACGTTTGACGGCATCCCCAAGGGCGAACTCATCGGCGACAAAGACGTCAACGGCAGCATCTTCCTCGGCGAAAAGGGAATGATCACCACCGGTTGTTACGGCGAGCGAACCCGGCTCATGCCGAACGCCCGCATGAAGGATTACACGCTGCCCGCGAAATCCTTGACACGCTCGCCCGGTCACTACCGCGACTGGATTCGCGCCGCGAAAGGCGGCGACCCCGCCTGTTCGAACTTCAGCGTCGCGGGCCCGTTCGTCCAGTGGATGCTACTCGGCGTCATCGCCATGAAGTTCGAAGGCAAGCTCGAATGGGACGCCGCCGCCATGCGCTTCACGAACAACGAAGCCGCCAACCAGTTCTTAAAACCCACTTTCCGCCGGGGCTGGGATTTCGTTTAATTTGCGCTAGGATGAAACAAACCATGAATCGCCGTACCCTACTCCAGATGTTGCCCGCAATGGCCGCTGCCGGTCCGCTCAGCGCGGCCGCCCCGAAGATTGACTCCTCCGCCGGCTTCCGACTCGGAGTAGCGACCTACTCCCTCCGCGGGTTCCTGCGCCCCCAAGCCATCGAGATGCTGAAGGTCCTGCAGGTAGACTCAATCTCCCTGAAAGACTTCCACGCCAAAATCAAAGGCGACGTCGCCGACTGGGCGCTCGCCCGCAAAGAGTTCGAAGCCGCCGGCCTTCGCGTCGCTTCCGTCGGCAACATCACCATGACCGTCGACAGCGACGAAGAGATGGAGATCAACTTCAAGTACGCCCAGGCCCTCGGCGTCGACGGCATCGTCATGGCGCCGAATTTGCAAACGCTGCCCCGCATTGAGAAATTCGTCAAAAAATACAACCTCAAGGCGATGATTCACAACCACGGGCCCGAAGACAAAAATTACCCCACGCCCCAGTCGGATAACGACGCGGTGAAAAACATGGACGGTCGCATGGGCTGCTGTATCGACGTCGGCCACACCGCCCGGACCGGCACCAGCATCCTCGACGCCATCAAGGCAGCCGGCCCTCGCCTGCACGACTTCCATATGAAGGACCTGCGCGACATGATGGACAAAGGCAGCCAGTGCGAAGTCGGCGACGGCAAGATGCCCGTGCCGGAGATGTTCAAGCTGCTGCGGCAAGTCAAGTACAAGGGCAATGTGAACCTGGAATACGAGATCAATCTGAAGGATCCGCTCCCTGGCATGGTGAAGAGCTTCGCCTATATGCGCGGCGTGCTCGCGGGGATTCAGGCTTAGTATGGCCGCCTCGCGTCGGCAGTTTTTACGGGCTGCCGGCGCGGCCGTGGCGGCCACCGCGTTCGCCCAGGGCGTCACGGGAAAATACAACGTCCTGTTCATCGCCGTCGATGATCTGAAGCCGGCGATGGGCTGCTACGGTGACCCGCTCGCCATCACCCCGAACATTGATCGGCTGGCGGCCCGTAGCCTGCGCTTCAGCCGCGCCTATTGCCAACAGGCCGTTTGCAGCCCGACCCGCACTTCGCTCCTCCTCGGTCGCCGCCCCGATACCACCAAAATCTACGATCTCGAACACCACTTCCGAGGCGTCTCGCCGGACGTCGTCACTCTGCCGCAGCACTTCAAAAATCACGGCTACCTAACCACCGGCCTCAGCAAGATTTGGCACGGAGGTCTCGAAGACGGGCGATCAAACACCATTCCCCACTGGGTCCCGAATAGCCCCGGCGCTTGGGGATCCGTCGAAAATGCCGTCTGGCAAGGCCGCCGCGAAGCGCAGGTAATCGCCAACGGCTGGCGGAGCGATACCCCCGCGCAAACGGCCAAGAAGACGAAAAAGCAGATCGTGCGGGGCCCGGCCTGGGCCGCCCCCGACGTCCCCGATAACGGCCTCGCCGATGGAAAAACCGCCGACGAAGCCGTCCGGGCGATCGACACGCTGAAGACCAGCCGCTTCTTCCTCATGACCGGTTTCCTGAAGCCCCACCTGCCCTTCATCGCCCCGAAGAAATACTTCGATCTCCATCCGCGAGAAAAGTTCGCGGTCGCGAAGTTCCAACAAGCGCCCGCGGGCTCGCCCGCCTATGCCCTGCATACCAACGGCGAACTCCGCAGCTACGGCCTCGTACCTCAGGAAGGGCCAATTCCAGACGCCCTCCAACTCGATCTCCTCCGCGCCTACTACGCCTGCGTCTCCTACACCGATGCGCAAATCGGTAAGCTCCTCGATGCCATCGAACGCCACGGCCTCCGCGACAAAACCGTCATCGTCCTCTGGGGCGACCACGGTTGGCACCTCGGCGACCACGGCCTCTGGCACAAGCACACCAACTTCGAACAAGCCACCCGCGTGCCGCTCTTCTTCAGTGTCCCAGGCCAAAAAACCGTGGGCCGTTCCTCGCCCGCGCTCACCGAATACGTTGATCTCTTCCCCACCTTGGCCGAGGTCTGCGGCCTCCCCGCTTCGCCCGGCATGGAGGGCGTCAGCTTCGCGCCTCTGCTCGAAAATCCAGATCGCGCCTGGAAGCAAGCCGCCTTCAGTCAATATCCCCGGCAAGCCCCCGGCGTCGGTGCCGTGATGGGCTACTCCATGCGCACCGAACGATATCGGCTCACCCTGTGGCTCACCCGCGATGGCGGCCGGGAAGTCGACGCCGAACTCTTCGACTACGAAAAGGATCCATCCGAAACCGAGAACTTGGCCAAGTCCGCCGCTCATGCAAAAGTAGTGGCCGACTTGCGGGCCCAGTTCGCTAAGGGTTGGCGCGGGGCAGTCCCTGTAGGAAAGTAACCACGGCGTTCGTCGTGTCCGCTTCCACCTGGTCGCTGAACACGCTCGTCGCCGGTTCGTACCCCCCTTCGGCGAAGGCTGCCTTCGTCGGCAAGTAGCCGATCCAGCCATTCGTGTAGCCGAAATAGAACGTGTTCAAAAACGGAGACGACGCCCGCACCTGCAGCGCCAGTGCGCAAAACATCTCCACCGGTGCCGCCCAAATCGCCGTATCGTTGATCGTCAGAAAACGAATCGGCAGCCGCACCATCGCCCCGTTCTGGTAGCGCGGAAGCTCGTCCGTCCAATCCATCCCGGCCTTGCGCGGCGTCTCCACCCACCGCTCATACGCGGCCAACTTCACGCTCGCCGTCGCCGCCGGCAGCCGACGATTCGCTTCGAGAATCCGCTGGCCCAGCAGCACGTTGAACTGCGTCAGATGTCCGCTTCGCGGATCAGGATAAACGCTGTAGATCGGAGCCAAATCGCCCGCCGCCCCGTTGATATAAAGCATCGGAGCCCCGAGCTGCGCCTCCACGTATCCCGCCACAATCCCCTGCGCATCCCCACTAATCTTCAGAAAGCTACCGTTCAAAACGGTCCCATGCATCGCGTAGTTCGCCAGCAGCGCCAGCGGCGAACCATCTGCCTTGTCCAAGCGGATCAGCCCGATCTGCCGATCCGTCGGCCCGTCGGGGTTCAGCCCTAAAGAAATCTTCCCATCGATATCCCGAGCCCGGCGATTGATATTCGCCTGCGACATCCCCGTGCCAATAGAGAGACGGGCGGGTTCCAGTTGGTTCAGCGCCTGCTTGGCCGCCTTCACCACCGACGCCACAATATACTCCGTGTACTCCGTGTCGACCGCGTGCTGCGACCGGCCCTTCAGCAGCACCTTATACACCCCCGGCGGCCCGATCTCCGGCGCCGAATGCGTATGCGTCACCGTCCACCAAAAGCGCAGCGCCGGAACGCCCGTCTCCTTCTCCAGCCGCCGAGCGGCCTCGTCGTAGAACGACGGCGAGAACATGCAGAGATCTGTCGAGGCGATCACGAACTTCGTCGTCCCGTCGTCCAGCGCCACCACGCGATGGTGGATAGGATCATTCACCCCGGCGCTGGACTGGCGATCCGCGTAGCCCAGCAGCCACTTCGGC
>JANODS010001320.1:0-1300 GCA_031412835.1 Acidobacteriota bacterium
CCGGCACCTACACTGCGAAAGTAGAAAGCCCCGGCTTCCAGACATATCGCAAACAAGGCAACGTTCTTTCGGCGAGTGAAAGGCTTTCTCTTGGCACGATTCAATTGACCGTCGGCTCCGTTAGCGAAACGGTGAGCGTCATCGCAGATGCCGCCGTAGTACAGACGGCCAGCGCCGAAAGCTCCGCTGTCCTCACGACGCATCAGTTGGAAAAAGTAGCCCAAAGAGGACGAAACGTTACCGGTTTTCTCCGCTTGCTTCCCGGCGTCAGCACCTCCGCCGATGCCGAGTCACTCCACGGCGGTGGCGGGATCGGCACCACCCTTCCCAATGTCGGCGGGGTGCGCAATGGCGCTCTGACTATCGGGGTGGACGGCCAGCAGGGGCAGGATAACGGCAGTTCGGCCGCCTACACCACGTCCGTGAGCCTCGACGCCGTCGCTGAAGTCAAAGTGCTGCTTAATAATTACCAGGCTGAGTACGGGCGCAATGGCGGCGCAGTAGTGAACGTAGTCAGCAAGAGCGGAAGCAGAGACTTCCACGGGTCGGCGTATTGGTACAAACGGCACGAGATGTTCAATGCTCAGAACTTCTTCAACAATGCGGGCGGTCTGGTCAAGCCAAGATATCGATACATCACCGAGGGGCTTACGCTTGGCGGGCCGGTTATGATTCCAAAGGTGTTCAACACCGCCCGTCAAAAGCTGTTCTTCTTTGTGAGCGTTGAAACCAATCCGAGTCTGGAACCCCAGTCGATCAACAGACTGACGATGCCCACCGCGCTGGAGCGTACGGGAGACTTCTCGCAATCGTTCGATCAAAACGGAAGGCTGATTGTTATCAGGGACCCCGCAAACAATAATGCCCAGTTTCCGGGTAACGTCATCCCCACCAACCGAATCAATAAGAGCGGGCAAGCTCTGATCAATCTATTGTCCTTGCCGAACAGACTGGATCCGAACATCACCAGGCGGGCTTACAACTACGAGTTTCAGGACACTCGCAAGGTTTCGAGACAACAGCAGTTATACAGGATCGACTACAAAGCATCGGAAAAAGATTCGCTATTCTTCCGCGCCACGAATTTCAACACCACCAGCGAAGGCTTTAACTTGACCAGTTGGGACTACGTCAGGATCCAGCAGACTTTCCTGAACAAGCATGCGGCGCTCGGTTACACGCGTGTCCTGAATGCATCGATGGTCAATGAGTTGAACCTTGGTGTCCGTCGGCCTCAGGAACGGATTCCATTGCCCGCCTCGCCCGAAGATAGAAAGAGGGTCAATCGCAGGGAGAGTGG
>JANODS010001321.1:0-3399 GCA_031412835.1 Acidobacteriota bacterium
AAGACGAAGCGGACTGGGGGCGTGGATACGTTGGCGACGCTGGCGGAGATGACGAAACGTCGGCCGCTGTTTGGGAAGTCGATGGCGTTTGACGGAGGGGAGTATGGGAATGCGCTGCTGGTTCGGGGGACGATTTTGCGGCATACTGTGCATGCGATTCGGGCGTCGGCGGGAAGGGAGCCGCGTTCGATTCTGCGGGCGGAGGTTCGGGTGAACGGCTGTCGGCATCCATTCTTGGTGATGGCGACGCATTGGGACCATGAGTCGCAGATTGACCGGTTGGCGGCGGCGGAGTTGGCGAACCGGTTGGCGAACGAGTCGCCGGACTTGCCGGCGATTTTGGCGGGGGATTTTAACGCGAACCCGGCGAACGCGGCGGTGAAGATGCTGAGCGGGACTTGGATGATCAGCGGGGCGGGGGTTGAGTTGCATACGTACCCGGTGGCGGTGCCGAAGGTGCAGATCGACTATGTGTTGGTGCGGCCGGCGGCGGCGTGGACGATGGGGGAGGCGCGGGTGCTACCGGAGATCTTGGCGAGCGACCATCGGCCATTGTTGGCGAAGTTTCGACTTTACTGAATTCGCGATACTGGGGGGATGACTCGCCGCGCGATTTTGGGAGTAGTGGGCGCTCGTTTGTGGGGGGAGAAACTTCGGGGCGGGTTTGTTTTTACCGAGGGGCCGGCGATTGATCGGCGGGGGGACTTGTATTTCTGCGATGTGGGGGAGGAGAGGATCTACTGCCTATCGAAGGGTAGCTTGCGGGTGGTGCGGAATAGCAGCAATGTGGCCACTGGATTGGCGTTTGATCAGCGGGGGAGGATGGTGGTTTGCGAGCGGGGGCGAGTGACGCGGACGGAGGCGGATGGGAGGCTGACGATTTTGGCGGAGAGCTTCGAGGGAAAGGGTTTGCAGTCGCCGAACGATGTGGCGGTGAAGGGAGATGGGTCGATCTACTTCACGGATTTGAAGCAGAAGAATGAGTGGGCGAATCCGGCGAAGACGGGACGGAGCGCGGTGTATAGGTGGTCGGAAGGGGACGGGTTGACATTGTTCGCCGACGATTGTAAAGCACCGAACGGGATTGCTATTTCGCCGCGGGAGGAGTTGGTTTATGTGACTGATACCGCGGAGAGGGTGGTGCGTGTCTATGAGGCCGGTTCAAGAGGGGTGCGGAAGGGACGAGTGTTGGCGACGACGTCGGCGGCGGGGGGGCCGGATGGGGTGAAGACGGATCGGGCGGGGAACGTCTGGGTTTGCGAGGACGAGGGGTTGGTCGAGTTCAGCGCGGCGGGTGCGCGGTTACGGACGGTGGCGATTCCGGAGGGACCGAGCAATTGTGTGTTTTCGCGAGATGGGTCCAGAGTGTTCGTGACGGCGAAGACGGCGGTGTACAAAATCGAGCTTGGGCTCAACTACACTATCTGATGTGACTATGACTCGTCGAACCTTTTTCGCTGTTTCCGGGGGCGCTTTGGCGGCTCCGAATGATCGCATCAACGTGGGATTTATTGGGGTGGGGAATATGGGCACGAACCGACTTCGTGGCTTCCTGAAACACCCCGATATGAATGTTGTCGCTCTGTGCGACCTGGATGACAGTTATTTGTCCCGGGCGATGGGAATTGTCAAAGAGAGCCGGGGGGCGGAGCCGGCGACTTACAAGGATTTTCGGAAGCTGCTGGGGGATAAGTCGATTGACGCGGTGTGCATTGCGACGCCGGACCATTGGCATGCGATGCCGACGGTGCAGGCCTGCGCGGCGGGGAAGGACGTGTTTGTGGAGAAGCCGTTGAGTTACTCAATTGGCGAGGGGCGGGCGATGGTGACGGCGGCGCGGAAGTATCAACGCGTGACGCAGATGGGGAACCATATTCATAACGACTTGCCGAATTATCGGCGGGCGGTGGAGTTGATTCGGTCGGGGGTGATTGGGAAGGTTCAGCACGTCAACATTTGGAAAACGTCGGAGACGAAAGGGCTAGGGACGCCGACCGACGCGGCTCCGCCGCCTGGTTTCGACTATGCGACATGGCTGGGGCCGGCGCCGAAGCGGGCGTACAATGCGAATCGGGCGCACTTCAACTATCGGTACTTCTGGGACTACTCGGGGGGCATGTTTATTGATTTTTGGTGCCATATCACAGATGTGGCGTATTGGGCGCTGGATTTGACGGCTCCGAAATCGGTGGTGGCGACGGGGCGGCGGGAAATCAGCGATGATAACGCGGAGACGCCGAATTTTCTTGATTTGGTTTATGAGTATCCGGGGATGAATTTGACTTGGGGGTTGAATCCGATGGCTCCGGCGGGGTTTGAGGATAAGGGGATTGGGTGCGTGTTTCAGGGTTCGGCGGGGAGCCTGTTTGTGGATTATGCGACGCATCAGGTGTTCGTGAAGGGGAAGCCGGTGATGGACTTCAAGCGACCGGAGCCATCGATTCCGGATTCGCCGGGGCATATTCGGGAGTTTTTGGATGCGGTGAAGTCGCGTAAGTTGACGACGTGCGATATTGAGTATGGCCATAAGTTGACTAAGGCGGGTCTGCTGGGTAATATCGCCTATCGGACGGGTCGGCGAATTACTTGGGATGATATGAAGGAACAGATTGTGGGGGATGCGAAGGCGAATCAGATGGTAACTCGTAAGTATCGGAAACCCTGGAGGCTGGCGTAATGTTACTTTTCGCGATTGCCTTGAACAGTATTTTGCTGCCGGGAGACGTCGCGATTTACTCGGGGGAGGCGACGCATATTTTGGTGACTTCGACTCGCCGAGATGTTCTTCCGGTTGGCGGGGCGCTGATTGTGCCGGCGGGGGAGGCGGCGGCGCTGGAAGA
The DNA here is from genome assembly GCA_031412835.1 of Acidobacteriota bacterium. Taxonomy (GTDB): domain Bacteria; phylum Acidobacteriota; class Terriglobia; order Bryobacterales; family Bryobacteraceae. Next base: position 2,841 of record JANODS010001321.1, read on the forward strand.
TCCGGCGAAGTTTTGGCGGTTGTTTTCGCAGTTGCGGTTCCACGATTACGCGCAGAAATCGACGAAGGTACCGGTGGCTCCGAGGGCGATTGAGCGGACGGTGGAGGGCGGGGATTCGTTGACGTTTGGGCCGACGAAGATCACGGTGCTGGCGACGCCGGGGTATTCGGCGGGGGCGGTTTCATATTTGTTTGAGTTGAAAGGGAAGCGGGTGATCGCGACGGGGGATTTGATCTATTCGGGGGGGCGGCTGCTGGATCTTTACAGCTTACAGAATGAGGTGGCGGAGACGAAAACGCGGGGTTACCACGGGTTTGCAGCGCGGGCGGGACAGTTGATTGCGAGCTTGCGGTTGGTGGCGGGGGAGAAGCCGGACCGGTTGATCCCGGCGCGGGGGCCGGCGATTGAAGACCCGCAGAAGGAGATTGCGTTGCTGATTGATCGGCTGCAGCGGCTGCTGGATAGTCACTTCGCGACGGACGCTTTGCGGTGGTATTGGGGGGAGGAGAGTTGGCAGACGCGGGCTCGGCTGGCGATGGGGCGGGCACCTTCGGCACCG
>JANODS010001322.1:0-7871 GCA_031412835.1 Acidobacteriota bacterium
CCCTCATCTGGGGCCGCAGCCACGACCTGCCCTATACCCAACCGCCCAACGGCAACTTACTCAACACCTTGAAAGCCACCCAGCGCCAGCACATCGTTTTGATTCCCACCCGCGTCCAGGGCCAGACTTACAACTCCTACACCGCCGAATCCACCATCTTACTCCGCAACAAACACTGGCTCTGGACCCGCGCCGAACTTACCGACAAAGACTCCCTCCTCTTATTCGAAGAAGCCCCCTACCTCCGCTTACTCGAAGAGTACCGCTATACACGCATCCAAGCCTACACCGCCGGTTACAGCTACGAACTACCCGCCGTCGGCGGTTTCCTCCGCCCCGCCCTCGGCGGCCAGGTTCAAGTCTTCAACCTGCCCGCCAACCTCTCCCCCATCTACGGAGCCCATCCCAAAGGAATGCAAATCTGGCTCCGCCTCCGCTTCTCCCCCTCGCCAAAGTAACCGTCCTACCGCGCCCTCTCCAGCGCACTCCGCAGCCGCCGAAACTCCGGATCGGCTTCATTGGCCACGAGCAACGTCGCCGCCGACGTGCCATCCGGAGCCGTGTACGCCGCCGGAACCCCGTGTTCCAGCAAAAACACCGCCGACTCCCAATTCTTCATATACACCGCCGTCATCAACGCCGTCCATTGAGGACGGTCCGTCCGACTGCTCAACACCTTTAAATCGGCTCCGTGCTTCGCCAGCAGTTGCAACTTCTCCCGCCCTCGAAACACATGCGTACCATGCACCAGCGGCTCCCCAAAATGGTCTCGCGAATTCGGATCCACGCCAGCCTTCAACACAACTGCGAGCAGATTCACCGCCCCCGGCGAATTCCCTTCGTAGATCGTATTCACTAACTCGGCCTTCGGCAACGGGCCACCATTGCTCAACAAAATCGCCACCCCCTGCGCCGAACCGTCGCCGCTATAATCCTCCAGCACCCGAGCCACGGCAAATTCCACCAGCGTCTTGCCGTGAGCGTCCACCTCCGTCCAATCCACCGCCGGACTCTGCTTCACCAGCCCCTCAACCGCCGCGTAGTCTTTCCCCTCCAGCGCCCTTGCGATCTTGCTCAACCGCGAATCCCGAAACCGCCCTGCCTGATCGCGGCTCCAGCCGTTCATCCGCTCCTTCACGCCATTCTCCACCCAAAGGCCCCCGCCAACCAAAAACGGAACCGACACCAACAACAAACCCGCGTACTTCAATCCCATCGAACCCGAACTCTGCGCCCACAGCAGCACTCCGCCCACCAGCAATAGCACCGGTAGCAAAACCATCCCAAAGCTCGTCGCGATCCCCTTCGCGTCGTTCTTCGAGAAGAAAAACGAGGCCACAAAAACGGCCTCCAGCGCAAAAAACACCCAGCCAATCACAAATGCAAGTTTCATAGCGTCACTGACAAGGGCGCATTACTCCCCTCAAATCACTCACCCGATCTGCCGACCCGCCCGCTCCACCGCCCCCTCAAACGCATCCAACGCATCCACAAAAAAATGGTCCCGCGACTCGACAAACTCCAGTGTCGGCCCCCCGCTCAACGTCGCCACCAGCGCCTCTAAATCCACCTTCGGCCCATGCACATCAATCGTCGAATGGATAAACGTCCGCGGCACCGTACACGGCTCCAAATACCCCTGGTCCGGATACTTCGTCGGAAAGCCCACTGCAATCGCCCGCGCCATCTCCGGCAACTGCCCCGCCAACTGCAGCGCAATTCGCGACCCAAAGCTAAACCCCGCCACCACAAACGGCAACTCCGGATACCGCTCCCGCAAAAAGCTCAAGCAAGTCCGCGCGTCCTCCAACTCCCCCACCCCGTCCGCGTACGTCCCCTCGCTCAAATTCACGCCCCGATAATTAAACCGCAGCACCACCCCGCCCGTCTTCCGCAGCCCCCGGGCAATCCGATACACCACCTTGTTATGCATCGTCCCCCCGTGCTGCGGATGCGGGTGACAAACCAGCGCCGCAAAACGCGGCTCCCCCTCCTCCGGTTCCTCCAGCAGCGCTTCCAACTTCCCCGCCGGTCCGGCGATCGCACAGCTCTCAATCCGACGCGCCATCCCTAACCCCGGTAGTTCGTAAACTGCATATCGATCCCCAGATCGCTCTGCTTCAACAGCGCCATCACTTCCTGCAAGCAGTCCCGATCCTTCCCCGATACCCGCACCACGTCCGCATTAATCGACGCCTGCACCTTGATCTTCGAATCCTTGATGATCCGAACAATCTCTTTCGCCTTCTCCATCGGAATCCCCGCCTGCAGCGTAATCTCCTGCCGCACGCTCATCCCCGACGCCGGCTGCACCGGGCCATACGTCAGCGCCTTCAGCGAAATCCCCCGCTTGTTCAGCTTCGATTGCAGAATGTCCACCACCGCCCCCAACTTGTACTCATCCGCCGAAGCCAGCAGAATCTTGTGGTCTTTCTCTTTCAGCTCAATCGAAGACTTCGCGTCCTTCAAATCGTAGCGCGCTCCAATATCCTTCAGCGCCTGCGAAATCGCGTTGTTCACTTCGGGCATCTCGACCTTCGAGACAATGTCAAAACTGTTATCAGCCATATCTGACTAAATCATGTCAGGCTTGACGCAACGTTCGCAACACTTCCCGCGTAATCAGCTCCACCATCCGCGGCATCGCCTCGTCCAAAGCCACCGTCACCGCCGCCCTCACCCGCTCCTCTTCCGATATCGGCTCCACCGGCACCGGCGGTGCCTCCGCCCCGTATTCGCCTTCCAATCGCCGCTCCGCCACCCGTTCCAGCAACGGTCGCAACACGTCCATCAACGCCGTCACCCCGAACGGCTTCTGCACAATCCCGTCCGCGCCCACCGCCGCCGCCTGCGCCGCATCCACCGGCTCCGTAATGCTCCCCGTCAACAGCACCCCAATATGCCGATGCGTCGCCGTCTCCCGCACGAACTTCGCCAACTCAAACCCGGACTTCTTCGGCAAAAATGCGTCCACAATCATCGCGTCCGGATCCACATCCGCCAAACGCAACAACGCCGTCTCCCCATCCGTCACCGAGACCACTTCGAACCCTTCTTCCCGCAACATGCGCTCGCCAAGCCGCTGCGCAATCGCGCTATCGTCGGCGAGCAGAATCCGCCCAGCCACTAATTCTTAACCTTGATCTTCTTCTCTTTCTTCGTCTTCTTACCCGGAACCAACTGCCGATTCGAAGGCAACGGCGTCGCCGTCGGAGCCGCCGCGGCATCCGGAGCCGTCGGCGCGGGCGCCGGGACAGCAGCGGGAGTAGTGCTCCCCGTCCCGCCCGGAGTCTGCGCGCTCAACCGAGCATCGTCCTTCTTTTCCAAATCCGAAGCCCCGGTCAGCACCTGGCCCCCCACATCGTTCACCCCAGTCCCCGTGCCCAGCGGCACCGGCACCGACGCCGGAATCGACGGTTTCATCTGCTCCATCGCCGGCGAACCGCTCTTGGCCGCCGCCAACACGTCCGGGCTCTTGCTGAAGATTCCCAACGTGTTATGAATCATCGAAGGCTTCGTCCGATTCTCCGCCTCATACTTCATCCGCGCCACTGCCACCGGGTCCGCCTCCGGAACCTGCCTTTCCAAATCCTTCAGTTTCTCGCCAGCCGCCTTCGCATAAGCTGACAACGGATAGTCCCGCACCAGTCTCTGATACGCCTGCCCCGCCTTAGCCTTAAACCGCGGCCCCATCTTCGTATAGCTATCCGCCAACAACCACAAATCCTCGTCAGCCTTCGAGAACAACGGCCACTGGTCCACCACCGTCTGCAGCCGATTGCTCGCCGCCGGGTTCGATCCCTTCGTGTTGTAGAAGGTGCCCACACGGAACTCCTTCTCCGCCATCACTTCCTGAATGTTCCGCAGCAACTGCTGCGTCTGCGGCGCAAACTTCGAGTTCGGAAACTGCGTCAGCAGCGTCCGGCACTCTTCTTCACTCTTGTACGCATGACGATCATCCCGGTCCGGCTTCTCCATCTGCTTGTAATGGATCATGCAGACCTTCTGCTGCGCCTCCGCCGCCTCTTCCATCGTCGGGTAGAACAGAATGAAGTCCTTATACTCCGCCTCGGCCTGCGCCATCCCGTTCGATCCGCCCTCGCGCATCCAGCTATCGGCAATCGCCAACTTCGCTTTGGCCAAAAACTCCGAAGTGTCGTAGGTGTTCATCAACGTGTTTAACGTGATGCGCGCCACCTCATACCGGCCCCGTTCGATGTCCTTCACTGCCTTATCAAAAAGCACCTTATCCGGCTGCTGCGTGTCTTTCGATATCGGGTTCTCGTACTTCTTCTTCCGAAAACAGCCCGTCAGCGAACTAACCGCCAAAGCCGTGACCAACAAAGTCAAAATCGTATTGCGCGAAACAAGCATAAGTTACTAATCTCTCTGTTTAAGCCAACTGCCCCACGCGCGCCGCATCCCGCAACGCCCGCACAGCCGCGCCGGAATCCGGCGCACCAAAAACACTCGAACCCGCAACCAGCCATTCGGCTCCAGCCCGGGCAATCTCAGCAACGTTGTCCATCACCACGCCACCGTCAATCTCAATCTTGTATCCATAGCCGAACCGCTCCCGCCGTTCCGCCAACTGGCGAATCTTCTCCAGCGATCGCGGCAAAAACCGCTGCCCCCCAAACCCCGGGTTCACACTCATCACCAGCACAAAATCCACGAACTCCAAAACCTCGTCCAAAGTACTCACCGGAGTCCCCGGGTTCAAAACCACCCCCGCCAGCGCCCCCTCACTCTGAATCAATCGCAAGCTCCGATCCAGATGCGGACACGCCTCCTGATGCACCGACACGCTATCCGCCCCGGCCTCCACAAATGCCGCCGAAAAGCGATCCGGATCCGTAATCATCAAGTGGACGTCCAAATGCGCCTTCGTCACCTTCCGCAGGCTCTTCACGACAGGCGGCCCCATCGTCAAATTGGGCACAAAATGCCCGTCCATCACATCGACGTGAAGCATCGTGACGCCCGCGTGTTCGACGCGCGCAATCTCCTCACCCAGCCGGGCAAAGTCCGCAGCTAGTAATGATGGCAGAATTTCGACCATTGGAACGTAATTATCATGCTATCACGGCATGCCAAAAGCCGTCCCCCGGCTCCCGCCCTGGCAATCGATATCCTTCGTCAACCACCCGGTCCCTGCAAACCGCGTGCACCACTCCTTCATTCTCCTCCACCTCGAGCGAACATGTCGAGTAAACTAATCGCCCCCCCGGTGCCAACATCGCCAAAGCGTTCCCCAATATCGCTGTCTGCCGCCCCGCCAAATCCGTCAGGTCCGCCGGCGTAATCCGCCATTTTATCTCAGGATTTCGCCCCAACGTCCCCGTCCCGCTGCACGGCGCGTCCACCAAAATCCGGTCAAATCTTTTTACAAAGGGCAACGGCACCCGCGCATCCACCACCACCCGCTCCACCCCCGTCACCTGCTTCAAACGCGCAAAACTCCGGTCCGCCGCCAAGACAATCCCCCCCGCCTCCACCAGCTGCCGCGTCTTGTTCCCCGGCGCCGCGCACACATCCAACACCGTCATCCCCGGCTCCACCCCCAAAAACGGCACAATCGACGCCGCCCCCACATCCTGCCCTCCCGCCTCCGGGGCCACCAACGCCGCCGCCGCAATCCCCTCTGCCCGCGGGCGTCCAAACGCCGCCGTCCACCGGCTCAACAACCACCCCGGCACCGACAACTCCACCTCCCGCCCCGGCCACACCACCGGCTCCCGATTCACCTTCCGCAAAACCGCATTCACAAACCCCATCGCCGAGCGTTTCTTCGCTCGCTTGACGAGCTCCACCGCCGCCGAAACCGCCGCATGAGCCGGTATCCGATCCAAGTATCGAAGCTGGTAAATCGCCATCCGCAGCGCCACCCGCACCTCGATATCCAACTTCCCCGTCTTCCCCGAATACAAACCAATCAAATGGTCCAACTGCGCCTGCACCCGTAGCGGTCCAAACACCAGCTCCCAAGCCAGATCCGCATCCCGCATATCCAGCTTCGCCACCGCTTTCCGCAAAATCTCTTCCGCCCAAGCGCCGTTCTCCACCCGCAAAGCGGCGTCAAACGCCACCTCCCGCGCGCTCAAGCTCCGATCACTGCGCCACCATCACACCGTAATGCGAGGTCACGTAATCGTTCAACATCACCGTAAACTCCGCCACAATGTGATCCCCCCGCAAAGTCTTCACGAGCCGTCCATCCACGTAAACCGGAGCCACCGGGTCCTCAAATGTGCCCGGCAAAGAAATCCCAATATTGGCGTGCTTCGATTCCCCCGGCCCGTTCACAATACAACCCATCACGGCGACCTTCATCTCCTCCACCCCCGGATGCGCGTCCTTCCAAACCGGCATCTGGTTCCGCAGATAGTTCTGAATCTGGTCCGCCATATCCTGGAAGAAGGTGGAAGTCGTCCGTCCACAACCAGGGCACGCCGTCACCTGCGGCGTAAAACTCCGCAACTCCAGCGCTTGCAATATCTGCTGACACACCAGCACCTCGTCCGTCCGGTCCCCATTCGGCAGCGGCGTCAACGACGCCCGAATCGTGTCCCCAATCCCCTCCTGCAACAACACCCCAATCGCCGCCGTCGTCGCCACAATCCCCTTCGATCCCAACCCCGCTTCCGTCAGCCCCAAATGCAAGGCATACTCGCACTGCGCCGCCAGCATCCGATAAACGGTGATCAAATCCTGCACCCCGCTCACCTTCGCGCTCAGCAAAATCTGATCCCGCCGCAGCCCGTACTTCTCCGCCGCCGTAGCCGCCTCCAGCGCGCTCACCACAATCGCGTTCATCGTCACTTGCTTGGCATCCAGCGGCTCGGCGAGCAGCGCGTTCTCGTCCATCATCCGCGTTAACAGAGCCCCGTCCAGCGATCCCCAATTCACCCCAATTCGCACCGGCCGCTGATACTCCACCGCGACATCAATCATCGCCCGGAAGTTGTCGTCATGCTTCTTGCCAATATTCACGTTACCGGGGTTGATTCGGTACTTCGCCAATGCCCGCGCGCACTCCGGATACTTCTTCAACAAAATGTGCCCGTTGTAATGAAAATCGCCCACAATCGGCACATCGCAACCCTGCATCCGGATCGTATCGACGACGCGAGGCAACGCCTTCGCCGCGTCTTCGGAATTCACCGTCACCCGCACAATCTCCGACCCCGCCTTCGCCAGCGCCATCACTTGGTTCGCCGTCCCCGTCACGTCCGCCGTGTCCGTGTTGGTCATCGACTGCACCACAATCGGGTTGTCGCCTCCCACCATCACCCCGCCGACATTCACCGGCACCGACTTCCTACGCGCAAAAGCAGCCATTCCCAAATTGTACCAATCCCAACCCTCCTGCCTCAAAATCGCGACCATAAGATTTTTCGATTGGATTGCACCCCAACTCATCCGATACCGTAGGTGTAGGTGCAACGTCCCTCTAGGTCAGAGACTGGCGCGGTACACTCTCCGGGTTCGAGAGCAGATTCTAAGTAGCTAAAGAAAAGGACACTATGTCCCCCAAAATTCTGCTCTATGGCCTCCCCGCCGAACTCTCTCGGGAGTTACGGGACGTTCTCATCACAACCCATCACGTTCCTGAGATTGAGGATGACGAAAAGGCCGCCGCAAACCCCATCTCTTGGCAAAGCATCGACCTCGTCTTCTGCTCCGCCAACCACGAATCTCTAACCAACCTTCTCCAGGCTACGGCCCCGCAACGCCCCCGTCTGCGCATCATCGCCACCAGCCGCCTTCCCGAAACGGCGGAGTGGCTCGATTCCGTCGAAGCCGGTGCCGTTGATTACTGCGCCGCCCCCTTCGAAGCCAACCAGATCCGGTGGCTCCTGGAAGCCCAT
>JANODS010001323.1:0-6666 GCA_031412835.1 Acidobacteriota bacterium
TCCGTGGTGGTGCCGGGGATGGTGCGGAAGTTCAGGGTCACCTGTGCGGAGCCGGGGATCACGTTGCCCCGGAAGCCGGCGTTCATCAGCACGGGTGCGATGGTGTCGCGCATGATGGCGTGGAGCAGCGTGTCTTCGGAGATGATTTTATCGGCCAGAGCGATCTTTTTCGGATCGTCCGAGAGGAGGTCGCGGTAGGTGGATTTCATGGGCTCGGGGCTGACGTCGGCGAGCGTCGAGAAGAACATGCGGGTCTCGGGGGTGAGTTTGACCTTGGTGTCGTAAGCGGAGAGTTTCGTCAGCGCGCGGCCGAGGGTATAGATCGCGTTGTCAGGCCGCGGCATCGACGAATGGGTGGAAGTGCCCTTCGCGGTAAGCGTGAGCGACACGCCGCCTTTGTCAGCGGTAGAGATGGAGACGTAGGAGGTTTTGCCGTCTTTGCCCTTAATGATCCAGCCGCCTTCGTTCAGCGAAAACTCGCAGTCAATCTTGTCCCAGGCCTTGTTGGCGAGCCAGGTGGTGTTGTAAAGCCCGCCTTCCTCGTCGGCTTCCGAGAGGAAGATGATGTCGCGATCCAGCGGGATTTTGTTCTTCGCGATGTTCAGGATGGCTTGCGCAAATACGGCGAGGCCGCCTTTGAAATCGATCGCGCCGCGACCGTAGACGGAACCGTCTTTGATCACGCCTTCGAAGGGATCGACCGTCCACTTTTCGCGTTCGACGCCGACGACGTCAGAGTGGGCGGCGAGCAGAACCGGCTTCTTCGTGCCGTTGCCGCGGAGGCGGGCGATGAAGTGCGACTTGCCCGCTTGCGGCGTCTGGATGATGTCAATCTCGAAGCCGAGCGGCGCGAACTTGGACTTCAGGAACTGGGCGAGCTTATCCTCGTTTCCGGGCGGATTCGTCGTGTTGATCCGGATGACATCGACGAGCAGTTTGGCGACATCAGGAACCTCCGCGGCGTGCGCGAGGGCACCCAGAAGCACGAAACCGCAACCAACTAGGACGCGCGCTTGGCGACCCACTCGATATCCCCTTGGCCGGTCTCGGAGGTCATCTTGATCTCGTCCTTACCGGTGACCTTGCCCGTATACTTGATGGTCATTTCGTTGTCCTGGAACTTAACCTGGAGCACGAAGGAGATATTGTCGCCATCAACTTTCCCCTGTTCGATGGTGGACTTGCCGACCATGGAGCTGACGGTTTCGCCGGTGAGTTTGGTGCCGTCGACTTTGAAGGTAAACGTGCGCGTCATGGAGCCATTAGGGCCTTCGGCCGTGGCTTTCCAGTTGCCGGCGATGTCGGCGGCAAAGGCCCCGAGAGCAGTCAGGAGGAGCGAGAGAAGGAGGCGTTTCATAGGGTTCCCTTAGGCCAGAACGGCCTTCACGACGCTACCATGAACGTCGGTCAAGCGGAAGTCGCGGCCGGCGTGGCGATACGTCAGCTTCGTGTGGTCAAAGCCGAGGCAGTGCAGGATGGTGGCGTGGAAATCGTGGACGGTCATCAGGTTTTCCGTGATGTCGATGCCGTACTCATCCGAGGCGCCGTAGACCATGCCCGGCTTCACGCCGCCGCCGGCCATCCAGGAAGAGAACGTCTTGTTGTAGTGCTCGCGTCCATGCGGAGGGCCGCCCCAAGGGCTGCGGCCAAACTCGGTGGTCCAGACGACCAAGGTGTCGTCGAGCATCCCGCGCGACTTCAGATCCTTGATGAGTCCGGCGATGGGCCGGTCCACATTCTTGGCGAGTGGCGTCATGTTGTTGATTTCGCCGTGGACGTCCCAGTTGCCAGAGGAGCCCGTATCGATCAACTCGATGAAGCGGACCCCGCGTTCGGCCAGCCGCCGGGCGACGAGGCACTGCCAGCCGAAGCCCTTCGTCTGGCCGCGCTCGAGGCCGTAAAGGTTCATCGTCGCGTCCGTTTCCTTGGAAAAATCGAAGACGCCGGGCATCTCGCTCTGCATGCCGAACGCGGTTTCAAAGCTCTGGAGCCGAGCGGCCAAAGCGGGGTCACCGGGGCGGGAGGTCTGATGCTGCCTGTTGAGCCGGGAGAGCAGATCGAGCTCCAGCGACTGGACCTTTTCCGTCGGAGCACGGCGCGCGAGATCGGCGACGGGTTGGGGGCCGCCCACGATCCGGGTGCCGGAGTGGGCGCCGGGCAGGAAGTCCGAGGACCAGACCTGCGCGCCGGCGTAGGGCAGCACCGGCGCAAGCGCGATGAAGCTGGGGAGGTTCTTGTTTTCTGTGCCGAGGCCGTAGCTGACCCAGGAGCCGATCGACGGGCGCTTCACCGTGACGGATCCCGTATGCATGCCCATCGTCGCCTGGAAGTGGTCGTTGTGATCGCCCTGCAGAGAACGAATGACGCAGAGGTCGTCGACGATGCCGGCCATCTCCGGGAAGAGGTCAGAGACAGTTGTGCCGCACTTGCCGTAGGCCTTCGAGCCCCAGGTGGAAGGGAGCAAAATGCCGCCTTTTCGACCGCCGGTTTTCTTCTCGGCGGCGGCCTTGACGAGCGCCGGCTTGGGGTCGAAGGTATCGACGTGGGAGACGCCACCAGTCATGTAGAGGAAGATGACGCGCTTGGCTTTGCCGGGGAAGTGCGGCTGTTTCGGGGAAAGCTGATCGGCAAGGAGACTCTGCACGACGGCGGGCATCATCGTGGAGGCCCCGAAGAGCGAGCGCAGGAGTTGGCGGCGGGGTAGATGCATGGTGGTTCCCTTAGTCGATGAAGAAGAATTCGTTGCTCGAAAAGAGCACGCGCATGTAGCTGGTCCAGGCGGCGCGGGCTTCGGTTTGCGTTGTGGTTTGGGCGATGAAGGTGGCGGCTTGCTGTTGCTCGGCCGGGGTGGGGACGCGGGCAAAGAGTAGGCGGTGGGCCAGGCGGACGCGACCCGCGACGGTGGGTTCGGCCATGCCAACCCGGACGGCGAGAGCGTCGGCTTGCTTCTGCACGAACTCGTTGTTCATCAGGTACAGCGCCTGGGTGGCCGTGTTGTTCGAAGCGCGGACGGCGGTGGCGGCGTTCGAATCGGCGCCGTCAAACAGGTCGAGGTAGGCGTGAGGTTTGAAGCGCTGCTGGAAGAGATAGACCGAGCGTTTGTTGTGATCGAAGGCGACGGGGTCGGCGACGAAGGGCTTGTGCTGCGTTTGGACGTAGCTGGCGCGCGGGGCGAACGGATGGGGGCCGCCGGGGACGGGGTCGAGGTTGCCGCTAAGGGCGAGCATGGAGTCGCGGGCTTCCTCGGCGGTCAGACGGCGGCGGTCGAAGCGCCAGTAGGTCTCGTTTTTCGGGTCCTTCACGGCGTTGCCTTCGACGTGGCCGGAGCTGGTCTGATACGCGCGGGTCAGCAGGATGGTTCTGTGCAGCTTTTTGAGGCTCCAGCCTTCGCGGATGAAGTCGGCGGTGAGGTGGTCGAGGAGCTCGGGGTGCGTCGGCTTCTCACCGCGAGTGCCGAAATCGTTCGGCGTGTTGACGATGCCGCGACCGAAGTGCCAGGTCCAGACGCGGTTGACCATGACGCGGGCGGTGAGCGGGTTTTGGTCGTCCGCGATCCAGCCGGCGAGCAGGTCGCGGCCCGAGCCCTTATGATCGGCGGGGACGGTTTGGCCGCCGAGCACGGTGAGGAAGCCGCGGGGAGCTTCGGGGCCGAGGGTATTGGGGTCGCCTTTCACCATGATGCGGGCGTTGACGGGCTTCGCGTCGGAGACGCCGTATACCATCGGGATATCGGGCCAGGAGGAGCGGATCTGGAGTAGTTCGGCTTGCGCCTCTAGATAGGCCAGGCGCTGCGCGGGCGGCGATTTGGGGTCCTTCCCGTCGCCCTTCTTCACGACGCGGTAGCTCTCCACCATGCGCTTCTGCTGGCGGTCCAGGCGGGTTTGGTCTTTTTTATCCAATGCCGCGAAGCCGTCGAGATACTGGTGGTGTTCCGTGCCCGCCCAGGCGTATTTGCTGCTTTTGAAGATGCCGAAGAGGGCATAGTAGTCGGCGGTGGGGATGGGGTCGAACTTGTGATCGTGGCAGCGGGCGCAGCCGACGGTGAGGCCGAGGGCCGCCTTGCCGAGGTTGTCGATCGTGTCGTCGATCGTGAGGTAGAACTCGCCTTCAGTTTGGCCAAAGCGGCGGGAGTTGGCGAGGTAGCTGGTGGCGACAATTTTGTCGCGGCGATCCTCTTCGTTCTTCGCGGAGAGCAGGTCGCCGGAGAGCTGTTCGCGGAGGAACTCATTGAACGGTTTGTCCTGCTGGAGGGAGCGGATGACGTAGTTCCGGTAGCGGCTCATCTCGGGGACGGGATAGTCGGAGGCGTCGCCGGCGGTGTCGGCGTAGCGGACGACGTCGAGCCAATGGCGGCCCCAATGTTCGCCGTAGGCGGGGCTGGCGAGGAGCTGGTCGACGACCTTCTCAAAGGCTTTGGGCGACTGGTCGGCGAGGAAGGCGGCGGACTGTTCGGGGGTGGGCGGAAGGCCGGTGAGGTCGTAGGTGACGCGGCGGAGCAGGGTGGCCTTGGTGGCCGGGGCGAGGGGTCTGATTTGCTTTTCGTCGAGCTTGGCTTTCACCCAGCGGTCGATGTCGGTACGGCTCCAGGCGGGGTCGGCGACTACGGGCGCGGGGAGGTTCTTGACGGGTTGGTAAGCCCAATGCTGCTTCTCTTTCTGCCAGTCGTAGGCGGGTTTCAGAGCTGCAACAGTTCCGCCAGCGCGGGGGTCTGGAGCGCCCATTTTCACCCAGGCGACGAAGTCGGCGACCTGCTCCTTTGGCAGCGGTTTGCCGGGGGGCATTTTGAGGTCTTTATGGGTGCCTTGAATGACCTTGATGAGCAGACTTTCTTCCGGCTTGCCGGGGACGACGGCGGGGATTCCGCTGCGACCGCCTTTGCGGGTGGGTTCGGAGGAGTCGAGATACAGGCCGCCTTCGGCTTGTTTCAGCTTTGAACTATGGCAGCCGTAGCAGCGGGAGGCGAGCACGGGACGGATCTTCGATTCAAAGAAATCGAAGTCATCGGCGGCGGCCAATGCGGCGGCGGCACCTAGAGAAAGCAGAAGAAGGCGCATGGGACTTGTAAAAATCATATCCCGTCTGCGATTTGCGCGCATCCCTCTATTGCGAAGTCGCTGGGAATGAGATAGCGTTCGCTCAGAGGGTTTCTCGTGTACGACGAAAATAATGATCCAGTTCATGAATTAGTTCACTTGCATGTGGACGGCGCGTTCAACCGACGGGAGTTGGTTTCGCGGTTGACGAAGCTGTTGGGAAGCACGGCGGCGGCGACGGTCGCGCTGAGCAGCTTCCAGGAGGAGTTGCAGGCGCAGCCGCCGCAGGTCTGTCCGGCGGGGGTGCAAGTGCCGATTAACGCGCCGGACATTGTGGCGCAGGACATTGAATTCGCGGGAGAGGCATCGAAGATTTTCGCTCACTTCGCCTATCCGCGGCAGATGGACGGACCGCAGCCGGGGCTGATCGTCATCCACGAGAATCGGGGATTGGTGGAGCACATCAAAGACGTCTGTCGGCGGGCGGCGCGGGCGGGGTTTGTCGCGATTGCGCCGGATCTACTTTCGCGACAGGGAGGCATCCAGGCGTTTCCAGAACCGACGCAGCAGACGGCGGCTTATGGGCGGACGACCGTGGAACAACGGCGGACGGATCTGATCAGCGCGCTCGACTACTTGAAGTTTTCGCCTTTATGTCAGTTTGACCGGATCGGTGCGACCGGATTTTGCGCCGGGGGTCAGAACACCTGGGATTTGGCGGTTCATCTCGAAGAACTAGCGGTCGCGGTGCCGTTCTATGGAGCGCCGCCCGCGACTGAGGATATCCAGCGCATCCAAGCGCCGGTGCTGGCGATCTATGCTGACCGGGATCGAGCCTTGACGGCTCGCATGGCCCCGGCAATGACCGAGTTGCTGGCTCGTCAGAAACGATTCGGATTTAAGGTGTATGAGGGCGTCGGACACGCCTTCATGAACGACACCGGGACAAACTACAACGCGACGGCTGCTTGCGACGCCTGGGCTCAGGCGATGACCTTCTGCAACAAGTGGCTGCGGGCGCCGAGGGCCTAGTTAGAAGATCCAGTTCAAACCGATGATGGGAAACAGGCCGATCTGCTCATTGCCGATCGGCCTGTTGGCTTGGCGGGCCCACTGGAAGCCGGAAATGTTAGTACGGTTGATAACGTTTTGCGCGCCGAGGAAGACGAGTAGGGGCTTGTCCCGGAACGTGAAGGTCCGGTCGACGCGGACGTCGATGCGGATATAGGACGGGGCGCGGAGGGTGTTGATCTGGGTCAGGTCAAAGATGCCGCGACGCTGCTGGATGGAGATCGGCGTATCAAAGGGCGTATAGGGGCGGCCGGAGGTGACCGTCGTGCGGGCCGAAAACTCCCATTTCTTGTTCAGCCGGTAGCCGCCGACGGAGTTGAAGATGACCGGGAAGTCGTAGGTGGAGGGACGCTGGACGCCATCAAGCCCGGCTTGACGGGAGCGGCTGAGCGAGAGGTTGGCGTTGCCGAACCAGCGGGCGCCCCACTTCTTTTCGGCGAAAAACTCGATACCGCGGGCGCGGCCGCGACCGGCGCTCGTCAACGGGAAGAGGATGTCGCGAACCTGGAAGGTGTCGCCGACGCTGGCGAGCGACAGGGCCGGGAACTGGGTGGAGACGGGG
>JANODS010001324.1:0-5640 GCA_031412835.1 Acidobacteriota bacterium
TTCCGCCAACAGCTCCAGCGCCGTCGTCCCCTGGCCCGCGATGGTCAGCGGATGGTCATACGGCGGGATCACCGCCGAACCCGTCTTCTCCGCCAATTCCCGGCAAATCTCTTCCCGGTCTTCCTTCAACCGGTCGTAGGACACAATCGTCGCCCCCGCGCCCGCCGTCGCCGCCATCTTCGCCCGCGGCGCATCCGACGGCATCACCACGGTGGCCTTCGCCCCCGCCCGGGCCGCCGCCAGCGCCACCGCTTGCGCGTGGTTCCCCGACGAATACGCCAGCACGCCCCGGCTCAACTCCTCCGGCGTCAACGAAAAAACGAAGTTACAAGCGCCGCGAAACTTAAACGCTCCGCCCACCTGAAAATTCTCGCACTTCAAATAAATCCGCTTCCCGGTCTCCCGGTCCAGCGTCTTCGAAGTCAGAACCGGAGTGCGATGCGCCCAGGGCGCGATCCGGCCAGCCGCCGTCTGAATATCCGAAAATTGAATGGCGAGCATCGGGATCCTAGTGCCGAGTCTCAAGATATCGGCCGGAGGTCGCGTCGACGAACACGCTCTCCGCGCTCGTTCCGATGCTCTCGCCGTAGATCACCCGCCACGCCACCGTATTGTGGCGCTCGCTCACCTCGAGCAGAAAACTCACCGGCGTATTGGGGTGCGCCTTCAAGTACTCTTCCGTCTTCGCCGCCGCCGTCTTGTAAGCCACGTCGGAGTCGATCTTCAACGCCGCCATCGGAAATGGCTTCATCCGCGGACTCAACCCGTCTTCCTTGTCACCAAAAGTACCCTGCCGAATATTCCCCGGCGCATCCACCGCCGAATAAGTAAACGTCTTCGTTGCCTGCCGCGTGGCGGACGCGAACGTCACCTGCCAAGCGCCGGCCTTGCCCGGCGTGCCTTTCACTTCCGCAAGGTTGATACTCGTCAATCTCACCCCCTGGGCGTCGGCCGCCCAGGCCCGCGCTCCCACGTACATGTGGAAAAACGCCCACTGCCCCGTCACGGCCTCGGGGGGCGGCTCCTTCGTTGCCTCCTTCTTCGGACCATCGGCGCAACCCGCGAGCAACGCGAGGGCAAGTAAGGGAACGATTCTGAAGATTTGCATCACCACTCCCCTCCAGAATATCAGCACTCGGCCAACCTCGACTTTTTCTAAAGCCTCCGCGTCTTTACAATCAGAAGTGCTGAGGAGCACCGGTTCGATTGATCTTCCGAGAAGCCGAAGACCGCGATCTAGTTCGTAAGGCACAGCAGGGCAACATCGACGCCTACAACATGCTGGTCTCGCGATGGGAGAAGCGCGTCTACAACTATCTGCTCCGATTGGTTCGCAATCGGGAAGATGCTTTGGATCTCTGCCAGGATGTCTTGCTCAAGGCCTACCAGAACCTGCGCAAGCTCGAAGACGTCGAACGGTTCGCCTCCTGGCTCTTCCGCATCGCCCACAACGAAGCCTACTCCCTGCTCCGCAAGAAACGTCCGGAGAACGATGATATTGACCCCATCGCCTCCGAAATCGCTGGCACGCTGCCCCCGGGCCCCAGCATGTTGCCCATGGAGACCGCCCTCGCCGTCGATGCCGCCCTTTGCCGCTTAACTCCCGACCAACGCGAGGCGGTTGTTTTGAAGGTTTATCAAGGATTCAAGTTTGAGGAGATGGCCGAAATCCTCGAGTGCCCGGTTTCCACCGTGAAGTCCCGCCTTTATACGGCGTTGGACCTGCTCAAAGAAACGTTGGCCCCCATTTCCCATCGGAGTACCCTATGAGTTGTTCACCGTTTGATCTACGTGATTATGTTTTCGGAGAGCTCGATTCCGCCCAAGCCCGCTCAGTCGAAACGCACGGTCGCCAATGCGCCTCGTGTGCCGACGAACTGGCCCGACTCCGCATCACCGAGACCGCCCTCTTCTCCCTCCGCGATGAAGAAATGCCCCGCCGCATCGCCTTCGTCTCGGACCAGGTAATCACTCCGCGCATCTGGGAAGCCCGCTGGTGGCACGCTTGGTGGAACTCCGCGCCGCGTCTCGGCTTCGCCTCGGCCGCGATGCTGTCGATGGCGATCCTCGCCCATGCCCTCATCGAACGCCCCGCCGTCCCGGCCTCGCCCGCTCCCGCTCCCACAGTGATCACCGCCCAAGTCGACCAAGCCCTGATCGACCAGCGCGTCGCCGTCGCCGTCGCTCAAGCCGTCGCCAACCTCGAAGCCCAGCAGCAAACCCGTCTCGCCTCCACCGTCCAGCAAGTCGAGAAACGCTACTCCGCCCTCCGGCAAGAAGATCTGATGACCCTCGAGGCCAGCTTCAATCTCAACAACCAGAAACAGAAGGCCCGTTACGCTTCCTTGATGCGCGAAGCCAACACCTTCGCTAACGGTGGTGTGCAGTGATTCGTTTTGCCGCCGCCCTCGCCCTTTGCACCCTTCTCCACGCCGCCTCGGTGAGCCGGGGCACCATCACGGCCGTCGAAGACTCGCTCAACCGCCGTCTGAAATCGCTCGTCCCTGGCGAACCCTATCTCGTCCTCGGCGAAGCCCATGGCGTCTACCTTGACAGCTACGGTGCCGTCTTCACGGCCAGCGTCAATCTCGTGGAAGGTCCCAACGTTTCGCCCTTCCGCCAAGCGATCTCGGCCAAAGAACGGGCCGATCTCCGCCAAAGAAAACTCGACCGGCTCGTTAAACTCCGGGGTGTCATGCGCGAAGCCTTGGTCGTCTCCGCCGGCATGCTCGACACCGTCCCCGTCAGCGAACAAATCGTAGTTTCGGTCACTCTTCCCCGCTACCACTGGGAAGATACCGCAGGCCTCCCCTCGCAGGTTGTGATGCAGGCCAGCCGCCTCGCCTTGGTCAATCTGCAAGTAAATCCGCCCAAGGATGAGTCAGCCTTCGTCTCTGTCATCCGCACGAGAGAGAATTAATGCGCCTTGGCGAAATCCTGATGGCCAAGAACTTGGTCTCTCTCGAAGATCTCGATAAAGCCCTCGAACTCCAACTCGAACGCGGTGAAAAAATCGGCAAAATCCTCGTCGACCTCGGCTTCATCGCCCAGCGCGACATTCTCGCCGCCCTGAGCGAACAGCTCCAACTGCCCTTGGTCTCGATCGAAGGTGCCCCCTTCTCCGCCCCCGAACTCCAAGGCCTCTCCCCCCGCTTTCTCCGCCAGTCCCGGTGCTTTCCGTTCGGCATGTCCGACCAGGGCCTCACCCTGGCCATGGCCGATCCGCTCGACTTTGAAACCATAGCCGCCGTCCGCGGTTTCACCGGCATGAAGGTCCAGCCCGTCCTCGCCGCCGAAAACGAACTCCTCGAAGCCATCGACAAGCACTACGGCGAATCCGCCGCCCGTCAGGACGCCGGCGACGAGTTCGGCAACGAAGACGGCAAAGCCGACCTCGAACAGCTCCGCGACATGGCCAGTGAAGCGCCGGTCATCCGCACCGTCAACGCCATCATCGCCTCCGCCGTCGAAAAACGCGCCAGCGATATTCACATCGAGCCCTACGAAAAATCCTTCCGCATCCGCTTCCGCGTCGACGGCATTCTTTACGAGCAAGAAACTCCGCCCAAAGAAATGAAATTCGCGCTCATCAGCCGCCTCAAGCTGATGGCCCGGCTCAACATCGCCGAACGCCGCCTCCCGCAGGACGGTCGTATCAAAGTCAAAACCCTCGGCCGCGACGTCGATCTCCGCGTCTCCACCCTCCCCACGCTCTACGGCGAATGCGTCGTCATGCGGCTCCTCGACCGCTCCGCCGGCGACAACTTCTACGACCTCCGCAAGCTCGGCTTTTCCCAACAAATGCTCGACCGCATGGAGTTCTACACCGGCCTCCCCCACGGCATCATGTTCGTCACCGGCCCCACCGGCAGCGGCAAGTCCACCACGCTTTACTCCGCCCTCAAACGCATCAACGGCAGCGACCGCAAAATCATCACGATCGAAGACCCCGTCGAATACCAGATGGACGGCATCAACCAAATTCACGTCAATAACCAAATCGGCCTGACGTTTGCTAGCGGCCTCCGCCACATCATGCGGCAAGATCCTGATGTCATCATGGTTGGCGAAGTCCGCGACCGCGAAACCGCCGATGTCGCCATCCGCTCCGCCCTTACCGGCCACTTCGTCTTCTCCTCACTCCATACCAACGACGCCCCCAGCGCGGTCACCCGTCTCGTCGACATGGGCGTCGAAAACTACCTCATCTCCTCCTCGGTCGTCAGCATCCTCGCCCAACGCCTCGTCCGCCGCATCTGCCCCCAGTGCCGCCAGGTCTCCGGCACCGCCATGCGCCCCGAAGGCTACGAAGTCGAATGCTACCGCGGCCGCGGCTGCGAAGCCTGCAGCGGCTCCGGCTACTCCGGCCGCCTCGGCATCTTCGAACTTATGGAGATGCACGACGACATTCGAAAACACATCATGGCCAACGAAGACTCGATCATGATCGCCGCCACCGCTCGCCGCCTCGGCATGCGGACCCTGCGCGAAGACGGTTGGGATAAGGTTGAACACGGCGTCACCACCCCGGATGAAGTGCTCCGCGTCACCCAGGACTTCTAATGCCGTCCTCGTTCCATTTCAAGGCCGTAACCCCCGACGGGAAATCACGCACCGGCACCATCACCGGCGAAAACGATAAGTCCGTCGCCCGCGAACTCCGTAAGCAAGGGCTCATGCCCGTCTACGTCGGCCTCGAGCAAAAGAAGACCTTTGAACTCGCCCTCCCCGACTTTGGCGGCAGCCGCCGCAAGGACGTCCTCTTCTTTACCCAAGAGATGTCCACCCTGCTCAACTCCGGCGTCCCCGTTGATCGCGCCCTCCAAATCGCCACCGAACTCACCGACAAACCCGCCTTTCGCATGGTCGTCCTCGACGTCATGCGCGTTCTCAAAGGCGGTCGCACGTTCGCCGATTCTCTCGGCACCCATCCCCTTCACTTTGGCGACCTCTACGTCAACATGGTCCGCGCCGGTGAAGCCTCCGGCTCCCTCGGCATCGTCTTCGAACGGCTCAGCGAATTCGAACGCACCCGCGACGAACTCCGCAGCTACATCATCAGCTCCATGGTCTACCCCTGCCTCCTCGTCGCCGTCGGCATCGGGTCCATCTTCATCCTGATGAACTTCGTCGTTCCCCGCTTCGCCAGCGTCTTTCAAGAAGGACGCATGGCCATGCCCTTGCCCACCAAGCTCATGCTCGAAGCCAGTCGCATCACGCAAACCTACGGTTGGATGGTCGGCCTCGCCCTCACCGTCGGCTTCGTTTTCCTGCAAGGCTTCATCCGCACCACCAACGGTCGCATGTGGTGGGACACCTTCCGACTGAAAATCCCCCTCCTCGGCGACGCCCTCCGCAAAGCCGAAACCGCCCGTTTTGCCCGCGCCATGGGCACGCTGATTGCCAACTCCGTCCCCCTCGTGCAGTCCCTGAACATCGCCGGCGCCATTCTCAATAACAAGCGCATCGCCGCCGCCATCGAACCCATCGCCCTCGGCGTCAAACGCGGCGAAGGCCTCGCCGTCCCCGTCCGCCGCGCCGCCGTCTTCCCGTCGCTAGCCGCCCACCTGTTGAGCGTCGGCGAAGAAACTGGCAAACTCGACCAGATGTTCCTGCGCATCGCGGATGTCTTTGAAGAAG
>JANODS010001325.1:0-2318 GCA_031412835.1 Acidobacteriota bacterium
CGGACACGGAAGCGGCAATTGAAGAGCAGCAGGGTTGGCGGTCGCTCGCTCTCGGGCACCGCGAAGCGGCCCCTGTGATTTCGCTTACCTACCGGGGTCCACTGCCGTGGAGCTACCGTTGGCAGGTGAGATTGTCTTCTCATTAATCACCTGCAAGAGTTTGCCGCGGCTCGTAAGCGGAATCTGGTCCACCCAGGCCATATCGTAGACGACCCCGGCGAGCAGATGCCCGAGCGCTTGGCGAATCTCCTGCTCCCGGGCGGCGCTGAACCCGGGGCCGCGAAAGTGAAGCTGGAGCGTGTCGTTGGCCCGGAGCGTGACCTGGAACTGTTGGATCTCCGGAAACTCCTTGAAAAGGTGGTTCCAGAAGATGTTATTGATGCGGCGGCCGTTGGGCAGGTCGAGCAGTCCGGCCAACCGGCCGTCAATTTGCGCCAGACCTTTTATACCCGCCTCATCGATATCGTTGGCGTTCACGGTAGCGACATCTTCGATCTGATAACGCAGAAATGGCGTTCCGCGGCAGACCGTGCTGGTGACCAGAATCCGCCCGGTTGGCGCGGGCTGGCCGGCGTCGTCAACGACTTCCACGTGATACCAGGGCCGGGCCACGGTAAGGGGCGCCCCGTCACGAAACTGGCAGGCAATGGCCCCCATTTCGCGGCTGCCGTAGCGGTTCAGGATGGGCACGCCGAAGGCTTGGCGGAACAGTTCACTCTGCGCGGCGGTCAGGATCTCGCCGCCGTTCCAGGCAACGGCCACGCCGCCGGGAGGAACGGGAAGACCCGCGGAGAGAGTCAGCCGCGCCACTTCGGCCAGCATGGAAGTGAAGCCGTAAATGGCGACCGGTCCATGGGCCCGGATGGCTTCCACGGTGCGCTCGGCGGTGTGGGCGGTGAGGTGATAGCCATCGAGCAACACCTGGCGGGCGAGCGCGTAATGCATCCGGGTTTTCCAGGGGACATCGCGGCCGATATCGCGTTCCGAACCCCAGACAATCACCGTCGCCATGCCGGGCCGCCAACCCATGCGGCGCGCGGTCCAATCGGTTAAAGCGTTGTTCGATTGCAGCATCGCCCGGTCATGAAAGAAGCGGGTGGGTTCGCCGGTCGAGCCACCGGTGGAATCCACGCGGCCATCGAGGCCGAAACGCGGGCCGAGCGACTCGGCTGGAAAGCGTTCGCGGAGCATGGATTTGGTGACTACCGGCAGCGTGGGCCAGATGCGCCAGAGCGCCTCGGGATCCGTGATGCGGGCGGCCTCTTTCCATTCCGGCAGGGCGTCGGCGCGCGCGCCGAAATATTGGATTTGGGCTAGCAACCGGGCGGCCATCAACTGGCGGGTCGTGGCCGCGTCGAGTTCGTCCGCCGGACGGGCATTTCGCCGGAGAAAGCGTTGCCGCCAGAGTTGGCTTAGCCAGGCGGGCGCGATGGTCATTTGGCCTCAACATGGCCGCGCCAGCCTTTACTGGCCCGGAAGCGCTCGCCGTTCGGCGGCACGATGCCCGCGGCCGGGCGCACGCCGCTCGCGGTAGCCACCTGGATATCCGCGGCTCGAAAATCGGTCAACGGCCAGCGGAACGCGCCGAAGGCTTCCCGGACAATAGGCAGCTGTTGCGGGTCCCAGCCCATGGCGAGGGTATTCACCCATTCGGCCGCGACCGGGTTGAGCGCCCCGGTTAAGAAACCGCTCGGCACCGGCGCGGGTCGCAGAGGTCCCTCGCCGTGGCCGCCGATAATGGCGTCGGTGATATGAATCGTGCGGCGCTGCGGGGTATCGGCCAGCGACCCATCCAGGCAGCCATAGCGCAGCACCCGGTTCAGGTCCAGGCAGGTACGCCAGACGGTCTGGTTGCCGTGCCAAGCGCCTTCCACCATGCCCTCGCCTCCAAATAGGCGGGCCGCCCGTAGGGCTTGGTGAGCGCCCCAGTAGAGAGCCGTTTGCCCCGATCCGCCAGAGGAGCGGTTGGCGGCGTCGTAGAGGTTTTCCGCGCAGTTCTGCCAGAACGAATACCCGGCGTAGCAGTCGCCGCCCTGAGCCGAGCCGCCCTTGCGGTGGTGGGGGAGAAACTCTTTGTTCCCGTTGATGCCGATCAGGTTTTTGAGCGCTCCGGTCACACCCGCCTTCATATGGCTTTTGAGCTTGGGGATGTTGATGACGACGTCGGTGTCAATAATCTCGCGGGCAATTAAGTAGCAATGTCGGCCGGGAGCGTGCACCCGCGTCAGCAGGTCGGGGTTGTACATCGTCACGCGCAGAGGGCCGGAGTCGGCCGGTAGGGACTCAATGAGACTGTCAGTGCCAAGATCGAAGAGAAC
>JANODS010001326.1:0-1106 GCA_031412835.1 Acidobacteriota bacterium
ATTTCGATTATCCGGGCGATTTACATTATCACTTTTCTCGGAGGAGTGTAGGGCATTACTCGACGTATCGGGGTTAGGGTGGCGGTAATTGATTAGCGGCCTACCGGAAGGTGTTTCAACCGAGCTGCTCTTGCAAGCAGAGAACAGCAAGCGGAAGGCCGCAGTCACGGAAGTGTTGCCGTTTTTGAGCGTGGTCTGGGCGAGGCTGGTAAAGGCGGCAAAGGCATCTGCGCCCGCCTGATTCTTGGAACAGTGCGACACCTTGTGCGCAATCATTGCCGGTCGGAGCATGCATTCGATTCGATATTCGTCGGTTCGACGAAAGGAGCTGCTAGAAAGGGCAGTAACCGCCCGCAGTCCTCTTGTCGGCCAAGCCCATTGAGCATCCGTTGATTGTCCCGATCCTTCAAAGCACGATCCCGGAGATGGTAACCCAACATATCTTTGAGTTCGTCCGCTTCGCCGGCGAACACTTCCGGCGATAAACTGTCCCGCGCCCGCTTCTTCTTGGTTTCCAGTACCTCGGCGATGTTCCGCCGAATGTGCCCCAGGCACTTTTGCTGTTCAACCGCATCCAACTCCCCGGCGTCGTAACTCTTGCCTCGGTCAGTGATCATCACCCCGCCATAGTCGCTGGGGATGATCTCCCGCACCTCTTCGTTCCGGTGCTGCCGGCGGATCTGGGAAACCGCCGCCCGGTCCGTTTCAAAGCCCATCAGAAAGGCCGTTTTTCCGCCGACTGGCCAGCCGGTGTCATCGGTGTGAACAAAGGGCGCCAGTAGGACGGCTTCCCGCAGTTGTTTGTACTGGGCACCCACTTCCCGTGCTGCCCGCCGTCAAGCATCTTAGGCCAGCGCCGACCGCGTAATCGTTACCCCAGTCAGTTCTTTCAGCACTCCCCGGAACCATTCGTTGAGGCGCCCGCATCCCCACGCGGTAGTGCAAGGCGTGCGCAGCGGCCATCACCGACGGCCCAAATTGCGGTGGCGCTTAAGTTGGTGGTGATTGCTTATTCGATCTTGAAGACGATGGAGCCGTAACGGAGTTGGGCGGAGATTATTTTGACAAGTTGAATTCATGGCGGAGTGCACAGCGGTTGATGGTTC
>JANODS010001327.1:0-1469 GCA_031412835.1 Acidobacteriota bacterium
CTTCCCCCTCGCTTTCAAACCCATCCACTCCTGGCGAACCTCCTACCAGGGCCCCCAGGACTTCATCGCCTACTTCAATCTTTTTAACTCCAACACTGAAGCCGTCGAAGCCGACCAAAAATGGCAGAAGGCCCCCGGCGAAATCACCGTTCACGACGGCAACTTTCTCATCGTCATCCCCGCAAAGGACATCCCCAAACAAGCCACCGGCGATTTCGTCGAAGCTCTCATGACCGCCATCCACTGATCCCATGCCCCTCCTTCGAGCAGAACGCCCCCACCCCGTCGACCGCTTCTTCGACGGAACCCTGCTCGCCATGCTCTTCAGCGGCTTCTTAGCCTTAGCCACCACGGGCGAACTCGACCCCATCACCCTCTCCCTCACCGCGCTCGCCTTTTCCGGCCGCCTCGTCCTCCTCATCCTCCGCCAGCGTCTCGAGCTCCCCGCCGCCTGGGCCAACGCCGCCGTCATCCTCTACGCTGCCTTCTACCCCCTCGATTACCACTTCCTCGCCGAAGATTTTCTCGTCGCCACGGTCCGCCTCATCTGCTTCCTCGCGGTCGCCAAAGGCCTCACCGTCGTCACCAATCGCGACGCGGTTTATGCCGTCCTCATCGCCTTCGCCGCCCTCCTTGCCGCCGCCCTCCTCTCGGTCAGCCTTCTCTTCTTCTTCTTCCTCTCCCTCTTCCTTTTCGCCGCCGTCGCCACCCTCACCAGTTGGCAGGTCCGCCTCGGCACTTCTCAACCCGTCCAGCCGCTTCCCCCCCGCTTCTCCCGCCGCCTCCTCGGTGCCGCGTTCACCGCCTCCTGCGCCATCGTCCTCCTCACCGTCGCCCTCTTCTTCGTCCTCCCCCGCACCGCCCGCGCCGCGTTTCAGAACCTCGTCAGCTCCCGCTTCCACCTCCCCGGCTTCTCCGGCAACGTCCGCCTCGGCGATATCGGCACGCTCCAAACCTCCAGCCGAACCATGATGCATATCAAAGTCGAAGGCCGCTCCTCTCAAATCCTCCCCTACAAATGGCGCGGCACCGCCCTCTCCCAATTCGACGGCCAACGCTGGACCCAAAGCCGCGGCAACAGCGAACGCCTCACTTTCTCCTTCGGCTCCCTCCCCCTCGCAGCGGATTCCGTCCCCCGCCGCCGCACCGGCCGCCGCCTCCGCTACCAAGTCCAAATCTCCGAGTCCGGACTCGACACCCTCTTCGTCGCCGGCGTCCCCGAATACCTCGAATCCAACCTCGACTCCATCCTCCGCCAATCCAACGGGGCCCTCAAAACCATCGGCGACGCCCCCTCCCAGTTTCGCTACAGCGTCTCCAGCTATCTCGATCCCAGCAACGGCGACGCCGCCCCCCCGCCCGGCCCCGAGGAACGCCGCATTGCCCTCTCCCTCCCCCCCCTCGACCCCCGCGTCGCCGTCCTCGCCCGCTCCCTCACCCAAAATGAACCCGACGATTGGCACCGCGCC
>JANODS010001328.1:0-3908 GCA_031412835.1 Acidobacteriota bacterium
GTGGCCTTTGTCGAAGCGGAGTATTTCGGCGGGAGCGGCAGCCAGAAGGCGACGGTGTGGCATCGGGGTGAAGTGGTGGCCGCGGAGGCGACCATCAACGGAGCGCTGCGTTTGCTGGGTGTGACGCGGGAGGGCGATATGGACGAGTTCGACAGTGCCGGCCTGGGTCGGCACCGTCGAACGGAACGTTGGTTGGAAGTTAGCTCTGGCCCGCGGCCAGGGCCAGTTTCTCTGTGACCAGTTTCGGCTCCAGGCCCGCTTTGGCCAAGCCGGCATAGACGACGAAGCCGACGACGAAGCTGGCTAAGGCTAGCGGCTCGACCCCGAGCTTTAGGCCAAGTGCCGGGGAGATGCCGACGACGAAGCCGATTGCCCAAGCGCCGTAGCCGGCCCAGTTGATGCCTTCGCGAGGGCCAGCCCATTTGCCGCCGCTCAGGAGGTAGTCGGCGACCATGGCACCGCAGATGGGTCCGAAGGAGGCTCCGACCAAGCCGAAGACGCCGGGGAGATCAGCGGCCACGCCGGTGCCGGCGAGGACGAGAGCGATGGTGACGCCGACGAGGGTCGACAGCGAGCGGGAGACGCCCGGCAGCATGGTGGCGAAGCTATTGCCGGCGATGAAGGCGCAGAAGCAAGCCGGAACGATGGAGGCCAAGGCGAAGAGCAGGAACATGGAGGACGCCATGGTGCCGCCCATGGAGCCGATGACGGCATCGTAGCTATAGCTCGTGATGTTCGGGTTCAAGGCTCGAGCTCCGGCCACGGAGAGCAGCGGTAGGCCGCCCGCGATGAGGATGGCTCCGGCGATGCCGACGAGGCCGCCCAGGCGAACGTCTTTGCCGCTGCGGGAGTTCATGCCGAAATCGACGCCCGCCGCGCCGGCAGTGGCGAAGAAGCCGATGACGGTTTGCAGGATGGTGGCGACGGCCCCCCAGGTGTCGGTCTGGGTGGGTACGGGGTGCTGGCTGATGCCGCCTTGAACGCGGAAGAAGACCACGAGAATCATGAGCAGAGGAATGGCGTTTAGGAAGAGGGAGGCCCGGGCGACGTACTGAATGCCGAGGATGCCGATGGTTCCCATGAGGTAGGTCCAGACGGCGGCCACGATCCAGAAGGTCGGCGTACCGGGGGTGGCGTCCATGCCGAGGCCCATGAGGATGAAGCGAGTGGAGGTGAATGTCCCGACAGCGAACCAGCCGACTTGCAGGAGGCCCATGAACAGCCCGGGCAACGGATAGCCGCCGAGGGTTCCGAAGGTGGAACTACCGATGACGTAGAGCGGGTAGCCCGTCTTCATGCCCAGCATTCCGGGGACGTAGTAGAAGAGGGCGTAGCAGATTAAGCCCGCGGCGGCGAGGGCGGCGATGCAGGCCCCGAGGCTGGCCCGGTCGATTGTGCCTTGCGCCATCGTCTGGTAGAACACGATCCAGAGGAACACCCCCGCGTAGGTGGGAGCGGTATTGGTGTACCACGGTGCCCGGTTCGAGACGGGGTTCGGTTTGGTTTGGCTTATGTATGCAGGAAGCATGGCCCGTTATTCTATTCTCTCTGGAGACAAAGAGCGAGTACCCTCGTGGCACTCTGGGAATACGCATGAATATCCCCTCGCTGCTTCGCGCTGAAATCGCCGCCCGTGGACCGCTGCCGTTTTCGCGATTTATGGAGATTGCGCTGTACGATGCGAGCGGGGGCTACTACCGGCGGGATCGCTTTGGCAAAGGCGGAGACTACTATACGGCCGAGCAGTTGCAGCCAACGTTTGGGCTGTTGCTGCGGCGGTTTTGCGAGCAGCATGGGATCATGACCATCGTCCAGCCCGGAGCGGGCCGGGCCGCGCTGCGAGAATCGTTTGCGGGCTTGGAGTACGTCCCGATTGATGTTGCTTATGGGACATGGCCCGAGTCCTTCCAAGGGCTGATTTTGGCGCACGAGTTTTTTGATGCCTTGCTGGTGGACGTCGCCGAACGTGAAGGAGAGCGGTGGCGGGAGTTGCTCGTGGATTGGAATGGAGCCGGCTTTGCGTGGGCACCGGGGGAGCCGTTGGTGATCGAGGGAATTGATGAACGCATCGAGCGCATCGAGCGGCCGATGGGGCTGGAGAGAGAACTGGGCCGCATGGCCGCGAGTCTGCGGAGCGGTTACCTGCTCGTGCTCGACTATGGGTACACGCAACGGGAACAGATCCGGTTTCCGCAAGGGTCACTGATGGGGTATCGGCAGCATCAGGCCGTGGAGAATGTACTGGCTGATCCAGGGGAACAAGACATCACGGCGCATGTGCCTTTCTCGACGCTGGAAGCGGTGGCACATCGGCTGGGGTTCCGAACGATTCATCAGGAATCGATGGGTTCGTTCTTGCTCCGGATCGGGGAGGAGGATCATTTCGCGTTCCTCGATCTGGAGGCCGATTCTGCGCGGCGGATGCAACTGAAGACGTTGCTGTTCGACATCGGCGAGAACTTCCGCGCGTTGTTGCTCGAGAAGCCGGAAGGCCAGTAAACAGGCTTCCAAAATGATTTCGGCCCCGGTTGTAGCCGGGGCCGTCTGGATTGTTTACGTTAACTAAGAACCGAAGAGCGAACTACTTCTTAGCAGTTTTCTTCGCGGGCGCGGCGGCCTTTTTGGCAGGCGCAGCGGCTTTCTTAGCAGGAGCAGCAGCGGCCTTAACCGGAGCAGCAGCCTTCTTAGCAGGAGCAGCAGCGGCCTTAACCGGAGCAGCGGCCTTTTTCGCCGGAGCGGCGGCTTTTTTGGCCGGAGCGGCGGCCTTCTTCGGTGCGCTCTTTGCGGTTGCGTTCTTCATTGAGTGATTCTCCCTAACATCGTTTCGGCGCTCTCCGAAGAGAACGCAGTTGTGACCATATATAAGGTTGTTCGATCCCAATGTCAAGAGAAAAAGAAGAGGCGATGTAACCAAGAGTGGCCAAAAGTCGAGTGTTTTCGCATAAAAAACGAAAATAGTGCAGAATGTTTTTATGGGCACGATGGCGCGAACATCATTTTGGACCAATAAACATAAGGGTTTGCTGAAAGTGGGGCTCTCGCTGGCGTTCCTCTGGGCGATGGGATGCGGTGGCGCGAGGCAAACGAAAATTAGCTACCCGATCGCGCGGGTCGGGGCCGTCGAAGAAGGGATTGCGAGTTGGTATGGCGAGCCCTATCATGGACGCCGCGCGGCCAATGGCGAGGTCTATGACATGGAGCAAATGACGGCGGCGCATCCATCGCTTCCGTTCGAGACTTGGGTGTCGGTGCGGAACGTTGGCAACCGTCAAAGTACGCAGGTTCGCATCACGGATCGGGGTCCGTTTGTGAAGGGGCGGATCATTGATTTGTCGCGTGCGGCGGCGCGAGAAATTGATCTGATTCGGATTGGTGTGGCGAAGGTGAAGCTGACGGTGATCGAGCAGCCTCGCAGCTACGGAAAGGGCAGGGAGTTCACGGTGCAGGTGTCGTCGGCTCGCAGTCGACAGAACGCGGAACAGCTTGAGCGGCAGTTGCGCAAAAGCTATGATCAGGTGACGATTCGTTATCGCCCCCCGATCGCCAATGGCAATACTCCAGAGTCTTGGCGGATTTTGGTGGGCCGGGTGAAGGACATCAAGCAGGCGCAGAAGACCCTGGTCGAGGTGCGGCCAAAGTTTCCGAATTCGTTCGTCGTGGGCTGGGATGTGGATTAGGCCACTCCACCCTTATGGGGGGATTGGTCACCCTATAAGACCTTAAGAAAAAGCAGATTGAGGCATTGTTCTGGAGGGCAAAGAAAAGTTAGAGTAATGGTTCCCAGTCAACACTAGTTCATCTGAGCGGTCCTTGGCCGTTTTGTTGAGGTCCTTTCATGATTCCCACCGCACAAGCACAGGCGTTTGAACAACCACCCCTACTGGTCGGCCAGTCGCCCCGTTTACGGC
>JANODS010001329.1:0-2708 GCA_031412835.1 Acidobacteriota bacterium
TTGCGGGAGCGGTTGCGATTGTTCCGCTGCGTTTGTGAAGCGGTGCAACATGCTCATCGGCATGGCATCATCCATCGCGACTTGAAGCCATCGAACGTATTGGTAAGCGACCAGGGAGAGGTGAAGCTGCTCGACTTCGGCATCGCCAAGCAGATCGATACGGCCGACGGCCTGACTCGAACGGGGCCGGGGCCGATGACTCCGGCTTACGCCGCCCCGGAGCAACAGCGGGGGGAGGCGACGGGCATCTATACGGACGTCTACGGTTT
The DNA here is from genome assembly GCA_031412835.1 of Acidobacteriota bacterium. Lineage (GTDB taxonomy): Bacteria > Acidobacteriota > Terriglobia > Bryobacterales > Bryobacteraceae. The sequence continues at coordinate 270 of JANODS010001329.1, forward strand.
GGGGATTCTGCTCTACGAGTTACTGGCCGGGCGACTGCCGGATGGGGGTGTCCCCTCAGTAGCGAGGCACGTCGTGGCGACCGGCGCGGAGTGGCGGGATTTGGATGTCTTGACCGCGACGGCGATGCACGCGGAGCCGGACCGGCGGTACGGTTCAGTGGAGGCGCTGCTGCGGGACCTTGACCATTTCCAGGCGGGAGAGCCGCTGGAGGCTCGCCCGGAAGGCTGGCGGTATCGAGGCGGGAAGTTTGTTCGTCGGCACCGGGTGGCGGTGGCGGCGGCGGCGGCGGTCACCATTCTCGTGAGTGGGCTGACGCTTGTCTACGCGCTTCGCCTGCGCGAGGCGCGGAATACGGCAGTGGCGGAGGCGGCGCGTTCGCAGCGGATGATGCGTTTTGTGTTGAACCTGTTCGACGGGGGCGACCAGTACGCGGGACCGGCGAAGGACCTTCGGGTGGTGACGCTGCTGGACCGCGGCGCGGGCGAGGCGCGGGCGCTGCACGGGGATCCGGAGGGTCAGGCGGAGCTGTACCGGACACTGGGCGGGGTGGAAAGAAAGCTGGGGAATCTGGAAAAAGCAGAGACGTTGCTGCAGGAGGCGGCGACCCAAGGCAAGAGCCCGCGAGCGCGGTCGCAGAGTCTGTTGGAACTGGCTTTGTTGCGGGCCGACCAGGCGCAGTTCGACGAGGCGGAAAGGTTGGCACGAGAGGGTGTCGCACTGCGTCGGAGCAGCGGTGAGGGGGTGGCGGATGCTCTGGATACGTTGGGCAAGGTGTTGGAGGAGCGCGGGTCTTACCCTGCCGCCATCGCGGTGCTGGGCGAGGCGCTTGCTTTGCGGAACGGCGCTGGCGAAACTCCAGCGGCGGATCTCGCCGCCACGCTGTCCGGACTGGCGAACGTCCATTTTTATGCGGGGAACTATAAGGAGTCGGAGGTGCTGAACCGGCGCCTGTTGGGCATGCACCGGCAGATCTATGGTCCGACGCATCCTTCGGTGGCGGAGGACCTGGTGAACCTGGGTGCCATTCAACAGGACACGGGGAACTATCGGGAAGCCGAGGAGTTCCATCGGCAGGCGCTGGCGATTACGCTTCCGTTTTTCGGGGAGGACCATCCGCGAACAGCCGCGGGGCTGACGCTGATCGGGCGGGCGCTAATTTTGCAGAAGCGAGCCGCCGAAGCGGTTCCGTTATTGAACCGGGCCTTGGCGATTCGGGAACGGGTCTATGGACTGGTTCATCCGCAGGTGGCGTCGACGCTGAACGAGTTGGGAACGATGGCGCTAGCGAGGGAGGAGTTTTCGGCAGCCGAAGGCTATTTCAAGCGGGTGGTGGCGATCTATCGGGAGGCTTATGCCGGGAAGCATTATTTGATCAGCATTGGACTGTCGAACCTGGCGAGCGTCTACATGGCGCAAAAGCAGTTTGCGCGGGCAGAGCCGCTGCTGCGGGAATCGATGCGGATCTATGCGGGAACGTTGGCTCCGACGCATCTGAACGTCGGGATTGGCCGGATCAAGCTGGGGAGAACGCTGCTGCGTTTAGGGCGGTTCCGGGAAGCGGAGGTGGAGACACGGAGCGGCTTTGAGACTTTGAGTAAACAAGCGAATCCGGCGGTGAGTTGGTTGAACCACGCGAAGGCGGATTTGGCGGAAGAGGGTAAGGCGCTGGGGCGGTGAACGCGTAGGCAACGCCTTGGTCAGGCTAGCGGGACCATTCGGTGGCCATATTGTCGTCGGTGATAATGCGGGCCCCGGCGGTGCGGCGGAGAATGCTGGGGCCGTCTTCGAAAGCAAGATATTCGTCGCCGGTGGGGTCGATCTGGCGGGCGGTGGCGATGACGGCATCGAGGCGGGCCTGATGGATGGGGTCGGCGAGGTTCAGCATGGGGCGGCCGTCGAGTTGGTAGTGGGCCACGGTTTCGCGCCAACGGTTTTCGTCGAGTTGAAGCGGCGAATCGCTCACGGCGAGAAAGGGGCCGAAGCGGATGACGTGGGGGAATAGCGTTGCGCCGGTGCGCTGCGCATCCTCCGACCAAGTCGTGTTGTAGTAGATAATTCCGCCGGGCTTCAACATTCCGCGGGCGAGAGTCAACATCTCGACCGAGAGTAGATTAGTGGCTTGGGCGCGCCAGTGTTGGACGGTGTCCATGAGAATGGCGTCGAACTTTTGGCTGTGATTTTGGCGCATCCAGCGGCGTCCGTCGTCGACGAAAATCTGAACTTTCGGGTTGCGAAGGACCGGGGCAAGGTCGGGATAGCGGCGGATGACTTCGAGATAGCCACCATTGATTTCGACGACGACGGCACGCTGGACAGCCGGATGGTTAGCGACGATTTGCGACCACCCGCCGCCGGCCATCCCGATGAGAAGGACTTCACGGGGGGCGGGGTGAAGGTAGCTCAACGAGAGCGGACGGATGCAGTTATCGTGCCTAAGG